>CAZWKM010000073.1:2418-8100 GCA_964634165.1 uncultured Pirellulales bacterium
TCGCCGAAACTCCGGCTTGTATATGACCCCGGCAACTTCGTATGGGGACAGAAGATAACAGATAATGTCAAAAGCTGCTGGCCTTTGATGAAGCCCTACGTTGCCCACATTCATATCAAAGACTGGAAGCTCGGCGAAGACGTGGGCAGCATACCGGGCAAAGGTGATGGACAAATAAGAGAGCTGCTTGCCGAGCTTGCGGCACTGGCCTACGATGGCTGTCTTACGATGGAGCCGCACCTGCGAGCCGGCGGTCAGTTTGGCGGCGATACGGGGCCCGAGCTTTTTTCGCAGGCGATTGCCGCAGTCAGGCAGCTCGCGGCGGAGGTAGGTTTGAAGTGTGAATAACTTTATCCAAAAAGGAAGACAATTATGAAGACATGGAATTTCGGAATCGTCGGTGCCGGATTAATCGCTGATTTTCACGCAAGGGCCATAGCGGACATTCCCAACGCAAAATTGTTAGCCTGTTGTGACATCGTTTCGGCCCGGGCCGAAGAATTGTCGAACAAACACGGCGGCAAAGACTTCTGGATAAGCGGACCCGAAGCCCGCAAAGCCGTGGAAGTGATACTGGCAATATACAAATCCGCAAAAGAGCAAAAACCGGTCAAACTCAACTCGTGAATCGTGGCTTGTGACTTGAGACTAATACTAATGTATTGTCGTACACATGCCATTTAAGGTAGACTAAGAACTACTTGTATTTCTTAATGGTACTACCCGCTGAATTGGACAGCAGGATGACGCTCCTTAAGCTATCAAAGTGCTACGGGTGGATTTTGTCATCATTATTTTGACTTTCGGTCTTTTGATGCTTTAAGTATTTCTAATAAATCTTAAAAGCACCTTGCACAATAACAAAAAATAGCTATATTGAGCTATAGACGCTGGTTTAAACCCGTGAACGGTTATTTTCCTCTTTTAAGTTTAAGGATAAAGCAAATATCTTTCCAAGACAAGGAAATTCGCATTGCGGACGCTGAGCGCATCTGGTATGATTATGATGGACATACTAAAGACCAAAGACCGAAGCCTTGTGTCTTTCATCGAGAAAGGCAGGGAAAAGTGATGAAAAGCAGAAACAGTCCTATGGACTCCTTACGGAGAACTAAAAAGGCGAATGCCCTGACCCGGCGAAAGTTTTTGAAAAGCTCGGCAACCGTTGCGGCAGGAGCGGCTTTGGCGGGGCTAACAATCGTCCCTTCTTCAGTGTTTGGTGCCAACGCGCCAAGTAATCGCATCACGAAGGCGTTACCATTTTCCCGTGTGCGAGGGGCGAACGACGACATTCGCGTAGCCGTGGTAGGTTTTCGAGGCCACGGCCGGAGCCACATAAACGCATACCGAAAAATCCCCGGAGTGCGGGTGGTGGCGCTGTGCGACGCAGACAGAGATGTTCTGGACAGCGGAGTCAAGGAATTCAAAGCCCGCAACAAAAAGGTTGACGGCTACGTCGATGTTCGCAAACTGCTTGAGGACAAGAACATTGACGCAATTTCGACCGCGACGCCCAATCACTGGCATGCGCTGGTGACCGTTTGGGCCTGTCAGGCGCACAAAGATGTCTGTGTCGAAAAGCCGGTTTCGCACAACATCTGGGAAGGACGCAAGATGGTGGAGGCGGCGCGGAGGTACAACCGGGTTGTGCAGGCCGACCTCGATTCCCGTTCCAACAAGGGAATCCGAGAGGCGGTCCGGTACATCCGGCAGGGCAAACTCGGCAAGATACTGGTTGTGCGTGGTTTCTGCTACAAACGACGCAAAAGTATAGGAAAGGTAAATGGGCCGCAGAAGGTTCCTGAGTCGGTGGACTATAACTTGTGGTGCGGACCGGCCCCGATGGGCCCGCTGATGCGCAAGAACCTACACTACGACTGGCACTGGATGTGGCCCACCGGGTGCGGTGAAATCGGCAACAACGGCCCACACCAACTGGACATATGCCGCTGGGTACTGGGCCATAGCGGATTACCAAAACGAGTGATGAGTATCGGCGGACGGTTCGGATACGACGACGATGGAGAAACCCCCAACACACAGATAGCTTTTTATGACTATCAACCGGCCCCGATTATCTATGAGGTGCGTGGCCTGCCGCGAAAGAAAGGTGATTCAGCAATGGACGTCTACCGTGGGGTCAGCAGTACCGGCGTGGTGATGCAAAGCGGCCGCGAGGGCCCCGGGCCCAACACCGGGGTGGTGGTTCAATGTGAGCACGGCTACGTTGATATCACTGACCTTGCAGCGTACGATAATAACGGCAAGGAGGTCAGACGCTTCAATCGCGGCGGCACCGGGCCCCAGGCAAACTTTATCAAGGCGGTGCGCAGCCGAAAAATCAGCGACCTGAGAACCGACATCCTCGAAGGACACCTCTCTACCTCCCTGTGTCACATGGGCAACATTTCGCACCGGATAGGTAAGGAATCCTCAAACGAGCATATCAGGGAAGTGATCCAGGGTGACAAAGATTCGCTGGAAGCCTTCGAGCGTTTTAAGTGTCATCTGTCGGCCAACGGAGTAGAACTCAAAAAGACGCCGGCGGTTCTTGGCCCCTGGCTCAAGATGAATTCGAAGAAAGAGAAATTTTTCGGCAATTTCAAAAATCGGGCAAATAAACTTTTGAAGAGAGAGTACCGCAAACCGTTCGTCGTGCCGCGGCGAGTCTGATTACAGTTACCGGCTCCCCATTTTGCGACGTGTTGTAAAACAAGAAACCTAAAGGCAGGGAAAAGTAATGAAAACCAGAAGAAGCAAAAAGACAAACACATTAACCCGGCGGGAGTTTTTGAAAAGCTCGGCAGTTGCCGCAGCAGGTACCGCTTTGGCGTGGCCAGTAATTGTTCCGGCCTCAGTACGCGGTGCCAACGCGCCGAGTAATCGCATCGCGGTGGGCTGCATCGGCGTTGGGCGTATGGGGCTCGGCGATATGCGAGAGGTCATGGGATTTAAAGAAGCCCAGGTCGTCGCTGTATGCGACGTTGACTCCAACAGAGTGAAACATGCTCAGAAGCTTGTTGAAGAAAAATACAATTCACAGGGTAAGAATGGAAACTACAAGGGCTGTGCAACGTACAAAGACTTCAGAGAGCTGGTCGCACGAAAAGATATTGACGCGGTCCTGATTGCCACGCCGGACCACTGGCACGCACTCCCCGCCATTGCCGCGGCGAAGGCAGGCAAGGACATTTTTCTGCAGAAGCCGCTGACCCTGACCATTAAAGAGGGTCGTGTGTTAAGTAACACGGTTCGCCGCTATGGGCACATCTTTCAGGTCGGAAGCCAGCAGCGCTCGGATTCGCGGTTTCGGCAGGCGTGCGAGCTTGTCCGCAATGGACGTATCGGCAAGCTGCACACCGTGAAAGTGGGCTTTGGAACAGACCCAGGCACGGGACATGAGCCGACGATGCCCGTTCCGGATTGGCTCGATTACGATTTCTGGCTGGGCCCTGCGCCCTGGGCTGCCTATACCGAGAAGCGTGTCCATCCCCAAAACGACTACACCCGACCGGGCTGGCTGCGAATCGCCGATTACGGCGCGGGTATGATTACGGGCTGGGGCGCTCACCATAACGACATCGCCCAGTGGGGGATGGGGACCGAGTACACCGGGCCAGTCGAAATCGAAGGACAGGGGGAATACCCGAAAGACGGACTGTGGGACGTGCACGGCGCGTTTCGCATCGAGTACACGTATGCCAGCGGAGTCAAGGTCATCTGCGCCGACACTCGAAAAAACAAACAAGGAGTTGTCTTCGAAGGAACAGAAGGTTGGGTGTACGTCAGGCGCGGACATCTTGACGCGAATCCAAAATCACTGTTGACCTCGACTATCGGCCCAAACGAATCCCATCTCTACAAAAGCAATGACCACAAAGGAAATTTTCTTGAGTGTATCAAGTCGCGGGCAGAAACTGCCGCCCCTGTTGAAGTCGGCCATCGCTCCTGCACCGTCTGTCTGCTGGGCGAGATTGCTATGAGGCTTGGCAGGAAGTTGAAATGGGACCCCGAACGGGAGCAATTCACCAACGATGCAGAGGCGAACCGAATGGTCTCCAGGGCGATGCGCAGTCCCTGGCACGTATAGAATTGATTATTGATTAGTGATTATTGATTATTGAGAATTTAAGGGTTACGAGATGAAGTACTGGTGGAGACTTGTCGGCGCTGCGTTGATAGTCACAGTGTGGAGCATTCCGAACGCGGCAGTTCTTGGGACTCCTTACGGAGAATTGGGTGCCGCCGAACAGAACGCTCCGCAGCAAATGGTAGCAAAGCTCAAGAAGAATCAGGTTACAGTTACCATCAATGGTAAGCCATTCACGTGTTACAAGTTCGCCGCGTCGCAGAAATATCCGTATTTCTGGCCGGTGAACGGGCCGGCATCGGGCAAGTCCATCACGACCGAAACATCGCAGCCGTATCCGCACCACCATTCGCTCTTCTTCGGCTGCGACCGCGTCAACGGCGGCAACTACTGGCAGGAAAGCAATGAACGCGGACAAATCGTCTCGCGTGGGCCGAAGCTCATCAAGGCCTCGGGCGACCGCGTCATCTTCACAGATGAATGTTTCTGGCAGCAGCCCGGAAAGGAGCCGATTATCCGCGATATGCGGAAAGTTGTCATCACGGCACCAAATGAAGAGGTTCGGTTTATCGATTTTGAAATCAGTCTTGAGCCGTTGACGGACATCCTTATCTTAAAATCAAACCATGCGCTGTTTTCGGCGCGCCTTGTGCCTGAGTTAAGCGTCAAGTCCGGCGGCACGCTGGTCAACGCCGAGGGCAAGACCGGCGAGAAAGATACATGGGGCGTGGCCTCGCCGTGGTGCGACTATTTCGGCACGCGCGGCGGCGTTACCGAAGGCATCGCTATCCTGCAGCATCCGCGCAACCGCTGGTTCCCGGCCAAATGGTTCACACGCGACTACGGCTTCTTCTCACCGACCCCGATGAACTGGCTCAAAGACGGCCGCCTGGAACTGGCCAAGGGCCAAAAACTCACTTTGCGCTATCGCGTCGTAGTCCACGCCGGCGATGCCAGGTCAGCCGATATAGAGAGCATATTCAAACGATACAAAAAGACCGCTGATACCACGACGAAAGACAACCGCCGGTAGATAATTTGGAGTGTATGTTACAAACTATTCTGCAACTGCTTTGTGCTGACGCTGGTTAGATTGCTCAAAGTTTTCGCCACTTTCGACCACCGGATTCAATAAGACTATCCGCCTCGGCAAAGCTGTCACTGCCCGCAGCATATTCGTAAGGCACCGCATCATCATTTTGCCAGGCCTCGAGCACAGGCGTTAATAATTGCCAAGCAATTTCCACACTGTCATACCTCGTAAACAGCGTTTGGTCACCGACCATACAGTCCAAAAGCAATCTCTGATATGCCTCGGGCATCTCAACTCCGAAGACACTCTGGTAATCAAAATTCATATTCAGTGTGCTCATACAAATCTTTGAGCCGGGCCGTTTTGCCTGAAAGCTCAAGGAAATCCTTTCCTCCGGCTGTATCTGCAATACAAGAACGTTTGACGCCATATCGCCGAGGCCGGCCGAGACAAACATAAAATGCGGAACTTTTTTGAAAGTGATAGCAATCTCAGTATCCTTCCTGGCAAGTCTTTTGCCGGTTCGCAGATAGAAAGGAACGCCCTTCCACCGCCAATT
>CAZWKM010000074.1:0-8019 GCA_964634165.1 uncultured Pirellulales bacterium
AAAATTGCTTGTGATATAGAAGTCTTTGTTGTATAGTAATTTGCGGTATTTTAGAGTTTCTATTTTGCCGGTTGGTTTTGCGATAAATCAGAGAATCATATTCCATAAATTACGCAGAACCACCTCCAGGGACGGTTGCTCATCGATTTGTAGTTTTGCAGAGGTGTGTGATGAGTTGTTGGATAAGAAAGGTTAATTTGTTAGAGGCCCCCCTTTTTGTAAAAAGTCGCAAAACTCCGGTACTGTTGCCGGACAGCAACGCGCTTTCGGCAAGCAAAATTCAGTTTCTCCGGCAGTTTGCCGGATTTCTTCTTGAAATGAGGTAGCCTATGTCAACAGTTACAAAGAAAGAACTTATCGACCGAATTGCAGAACGTACGCAGGCAAAAAGAGTCGTAGTCAAGCGTGTAATTCAGACGTTTCTTGACGAGGTAATAGCAGAATTGTGTAAGAATAATCGTTTGGAATTCCGCGACTTTGGCGTCTTCGAGACCAGGACAAGGGTCGCCAGAATTGCGCAGAATCCTAAAACTCTTGAGCGAGTTGAGGTCCCTGCCAAGCGAACGGTCAAGTTTAAAATGGGCCGACTGATGAAAGAGAATCTTCATGTCCCCGCTGCAGAATCGGCTGAAGCGAAATAATTGTTGGGGCCCCATTTCAAATTAAAAGCTACAGTCCACAACAGAAGGCGGCAGAGTTTCAACTGTGAACTCTCGGCTATGGCAGATTGCGGGGTGGGGAGAGAATAGGTTGTTTGGGCAAAGTTGTTCAAAAGGAGCGTTTTATGTCAGAGGGAAAAGTTAAGTGGTTCAACCCAAGGAAGGGCTATGGATTTATCGCTACCGACGACGGCCGCGATATTTTCGTCCACTACGCAAGTATTTCAGGAGACGGATACAGAACTCTTGCTGAAGGCGACCCGGTTACTTTCGATATCGTCGAGGGTGAAAAGGGTCTAAGGGCTGAAAATGTAGTGCATAAATCAGCCTCAGAAAGCAAAGAAGAAGCGTAAGTTGCCTTTTCTTATTTTGGGCCAGAGGGGAGGTTATAAACAAATCTTGTTTTTATCATTCCCTGGTTGCCTTAGGTTATCATTTTGCAAAAAGTTGCAGAATGGCGTCCCCAGATTTAATGCTAAAGAAGTGACGATAGCAGAGCCCGGCAATTTGCCGGGTCGAGATACGATATATGATTGCTGCCGAGTTCAAATCCGGGCTGGACTGTAATGTGCTTGTGCTGAACAAGCATTATATGGCTATCCGCATAGTCGGAGCCAGAAGGGCATTTTCTTTGCTCTTTCGCGACCTCGCCGAGGTCGTCTCTTTTGAGCAGGACGGATATTCCAACTATAACTTCCAGAGCTGGTGTGAGGTAAGCCAGTTCAGGCGCAATTTCGAACCGGACGGGCACGACTGGGTATCCACCGTCAATTTTTATGTTGCGGTGCCGCGGATTATCCGGCTGTTATTTTATGACCGTTTGCCGCGAAACGAGGTGAAATTTAATCGACGAAACATCTTCGCTCGCGATAAAAATAGCTGTCAGTATTGCGGCAAACGACAGCGAACCAGCGAATTGTCACTCGACCACGTTATCCCTAAGAGTATGGGAGGCAAATCAGCCTGGGAAAATATAGTTTGTGCCTGTGCGAAATGCAACGTCAAAAAAGGCGGCCGAACCCCCCGGCAGGCGCAAATGACGCTTATCCAGAAGCCCGTCAAGCCAAAGCACAATCCGCTCGTTCATATTCACTTAGGCCATCAGCGTTACCGAAGCTGGAAGCAGTTCCTCGACCACGCTTACTGGTCTGTCGAGCTAAAATAATTTTGTCCCCGCGAAAGCGGGGACCCAGTTGTTTAGCCGTCGCCGGCACAGCGACGCAATCTTTCCTCCGTCCTCCGGCCGGGTGGCTCCCTCAAACTTGTTTGGGGCTGTTGAAAATCCGGGTGGCAGCCTCAAGCGCAGCTTCTCGTGCTACGTAGCGTTGCTACTACGCAGAGTAACAGGGGATGGCTACGCCACCGTCATCCCTTGCTTGCCCCGTACCAAATAGGTCCTTGCCGCCTGCCCCCGCATTTCTCTGGCAGGGGTAATTTGGGGCGGGGTCATTGCGAGGCCCAAAGGGCCGTGGCTCGTGCTGCGTAGCAAGTACTTCGCAGAACAGTGCAATCTTATGTTTAGTTTATGCTCCTGTCACATTCACTTTGGGCACTATATTGGTGGCCCCCATCCACCAGTCCTGAAGGTCCAGACTGTACCGGTGGTCGTCCCGCTGGGATTGACCTCATCGATACGCCAGTAGTACGTAGTATACGAAGCCATTGTCCCCGGATCGAATGTTGTAGAAGTCTGGTTGCCCCGGAATGTACCCGGACTGGTCGTGCCGAAGTACACATCGTGCGATACGGCATTGGAACCGGCTGTCCAGCTCAAATCGGCATTTATAAAGACCGACCTCGGTCCATCTGCTGGATTCGGATTGCTTGCTTGACCAGGTGGTGGGGGCGGCGGTGGTGGCTCATAGCCCAGCGCACTTAGCGCATCTTCCAGCTTTTCAATACTTTTTTCCAGCGCATCTATCGACTGCTCCTCGTGCTGTGTCGCAGAATGAATCTTCTGCTTCGCTGTAACTATGTCGCCCTTATTCAAATCACCGTAATCCCCATTTTCAAGCCATTCCTGCAGCGCTTCGTACGCCGTCCAATCTTCAGCTAAAGCCGCCAATAATTCTTCAAGCATAGCTAATTTGCGTTCGAGTGCACGTTCGACAGCCATTGTGGCAATCTGATAGAGACTACAAATACCTATCGGCGCATCGGATTCAATCCACGCCGGGTCACTGACATCGGGATTCGGCGTTGAACCCAATTGCCCATCATTGCCATTGCCGGAGAGGTCATATACAATCTGCCCCTCGCCTTCGTCAAAGTCCCAGTAACCAATCAGCCCCGGCTCATCACCAGCCAGTCTCGTATGCATATTCGCCCGAATTTCTTCAGCAGACAAAGCCCTGTTGTAGATTGCAACTTCGTCGATTAAGCCTTTGAATAAATAGTCGGCTGCTCCGTAATAAAGGTCACACCCTATGGTCAGCCCTGCAGTAGAATTGTATATTTCAGAAATAGGATCATCATAGATTTTAGTTACATTTGTATCTTCTGTTCCATCTACATAAAGCTTCAAATTGGAATTAGGACCATCAAAAGTAAATCCTACAAAATGCCAGGTGTTATCGAAGGCAGTTGTAGTTGTCCGATAGGTTTTTCTGTGTCCAGGCTCAGAATACTGTCCGTTATCGCTAACAACAACTTTGAGTTTGTCGGACACACCCTCACCAGCAGAATACATTGTCCAGGCCCTTTGCTCCACACCATGTTCATAGTGAGACACTACCCTACCAAAAATCTGAGCGGAACCCTTTACCCAAGCTAAAACGGTAATTTTATTTGTATTGAGAACAGGATGGTAAGAAACTTCAACATAGTCATCGACACCATCAAAGCTCAAAGCGGTTCCAATTGGGCAGATGGCCAAAATATCAATTGCTTTCTCAGCTTCGAAAGTAACATCCCCCTCTGTATAGCTGGCTAATATTGTCGCCGACTCCTCTTTAACGATATCTTTCGTTGTCAGTACGCCGTTCTCATCAATATTCGCTGCCGTATTCGGCTCATAGCCCAGTGCATTTAGCGCATCTTTTAGCTTTTCAACGCTCTTGTCCAATGCGCCTATCGACTGCCCCTCGTGCTGTGTCGCAGAATGAATCTTCTGCTTCGCTGTAACTATATCGCCTTTATATAAATCACCGTAATCTCCGCTTACAAGCCATTCCTCAAGCGCTTCGTACGCCGTCCATTCTTCAGCTAACGCAGCCAGTAATTCTTCAAGCATCGCTGTTTTGCGCTCGACTGCACCGTCGGCAGCCAGTGTGGCAATCTGATAGAGACTGCAAATACCTACCGGCGCATCGGAATCTACCCACGCCGGGTCACTGCTATCGGCCTCTGGCGTTGAACCCAATTGCCCATCATTGCCGTTGCCGGACAGGTCATATACAATCTGCCCTTCGCCTTCGTCAAAGTCCCAGTATCCTACCAGATTTGGCTCATCGCCGGCCAGCCGCTGATGCATATTTGCCCGAATTTCTTCAGCAGACAAAGCCCTGTTGTAGATCGCAACTTCATCAATTACACCGTTGAAAAGTCCTCTATTTGCTCCACGATAGCTATGTCTTCCAATACTAACATAATCTATCGAAGTAACATAATCCCCTGCCTGGTCATTTGACGTTCTGTCTACTTCAACTCCATCTATGTAAAATGTAAAATCAGTTGAATCAACAGTCATGCTATATTGATGCCATTCATCATAATTCTTCTTTGGATAACTCAAACGTTGTGTACTGCTCCCGCCGCTACTTCTAATTATTGCAGCTGCATAATCACCAGGATATTCTGTTGCAAGCAGTATAAGCGACTGGGCATATCCTGCCTGGGATGCATCGTCTCTCTGCTGAAATATAGCATTTACAGGCGACGAACCCCCTGGCGAACCATAATGATTAGCCCAGGCAGAAACTGTAAACTCTGTTGTGGTGATTATATTCCTTGAAAAATCAACATAATCATTCACACCATCAAACAGAAGCGCAGTTCCTGTCGGACAAATGGCCAGAATACCAATTCCCTTTTCAGCTTCGACAATAACATCCCCCTCTATGTAGCTGGCTAATATTGTCGCCGACTGGTGTGTAACAATATTTTTCGTTGTCAGAATCCCATTCCCATCAATATTAGCTGCCGTGTTCGGCTCAACCGCCCACACAGCCAAATTCGTTACGTCCCTCGTGCTGTCATCATCATAGTACGCAATGGTTTTATAGCTGGCACTGAAATTCTCCGCCACCTCCCCCGGCCCGACTATCTCAAGCCCAATCAGTACCCCTGGCTCTCTGAAGAAAGGGTACGTTTCATTTTCAACGATATCCCATATTTGTTCAAAATCCCAGTTTACAAATGTTGCCTGCTGCATCATTTGTGCGGTTTGTTTGCCCGTTCCTCCATAACTTGATGAACAACCAGAGGTTTGCACATCCCAGTAACTGTCTCGAATGTTAGGGTTTCTAAAATTATAGCCAACTAAACCCTTTTTGTGAGAACCGTTTACACGTCCGACTGAATAACATTTGGAAACAGTTGAATTTTCACCATCTGCATCACCGAGTAAGCCACCAACTTTCCAGCCGTTGCTGGTGACTGTGCCGGTTGAATAGCAGTTTTCAATAAGTGCCGGTGGATCACCGGACCTGGCTCGGGAGTAACCGCATAAGCCTCCAATTTGATATCTGCTGCTTAAGGCTGTGACATTTACAGATGAATAACATTTCGAGATTGTGGAGTATCCTTGACATCCCACCAGGCCGCCTGACTTAGCATCACTGCTACCATCTGCAGAAATTGTCACTTCACCTGTTGCATAACAGTCATGGATATGGCTCTGATTGGAGCTGGTTCCTGCAAGAGTGCCGACGTAATACTTACCATAGGTCCTTGCAGCAATTAAGCCGACATTTTTAACCTCAGCACCGTTACGAAGATAACCAAACAAGCCAACTCCGCCTGCTAAAGGCTTATTAATATACAATCCTGTTATCGTGTGTCCGCGCCCATCAAATATACCGGTGAAGTGATCGGTGGGATTTCCAACAGGCTCAAATCCTTCGCCACCATTCCATATTGCAGTTGCCGTAGCATCTATATCATTCCCTAAAACATAACAGGCCGATAAATCATTTTGCATCTCCTGAAGTTGGTAAACATCTGTGATTACATAAGGATCTGCTTCTGTTCCAGAGCCGCTGCCGCTAAAGGCCCATGCCGACCCACACAGAGCCAAAACACCCACCACCAAAAAAAATAGACTTGTTTGTAAACTTTTCATTTTCCTCGCCTTTCAAAAAAATTGTTAACATTCAAAGTCCCGTAACAACACCCGTTCAGGGTGTTTGTTGTTATGGGATAGCGCACCGATACCCTCTTGGCAAAACCCACCGGAATGGGCATGATAAACCTGCATTTCTTCTGTGCCTCCTGTCTCTGCTATATTGCTATATTTACCAAAGACGGCTCCATTATACATTCTTAAACCTCATTGTCAAAAAAAATATAAAAAAACAGCGCCTAATAAAAACCCTGAAATCTGTGAAATCTGCGTCCCAAAACCCCCTTACCCATTCCGCCTAAATTAACACAATGTTAAGCTAAAAGTAACCGTTCACGGGGTAATATGTTGAATTTTGGCCGTTTTTCGTCATTGCGAGGAGCGAAGCGACGAAGCAATCTCTATCTTCCGCCGATAGGCGTCCTGCGGAGAGCGTTTGAGATTGCCACGGCCGCAGAATATGGCCTCGCAATGACACAAAAACGCAATTTATACCCCCTGAACGGTTACAGCTAAAAAACTGCTCAAATTTTCAAATATCTTCGAATATTTCACACAACTTTTCGAATATTTTCAAACGTTTTCAAATGTTTTCGAATATTTTCAAACGTTTTTGAACGTTTTTGAGCGTTTTTTTCTTGCCTATTTTGCCCAAACCCCACAACTTGACAAACCAGCCCCCATTTTTACCCCAAAAATCAACATCCCCCCGAAAAAAATCCCAAAAAACCCTATTTTTCGCTAAATCAGGATAATTTCAGTCCTGAATTTTGTTAATCTGCGCAAAAATCCTCGATTTAGCAGTTGGTTGTCTTTCGTGAAAAACCCAGCAGCGATTTGAAGTAATTTTTTATCCAGCTCCAGTGCAGAATGATATGCACAACCATCAAACTGACAAACAGAACAGCCAGGTAGAAATGGACATCACCCCATTCGTGGCGGGTCATTGACCAAAGCTCTTTTATGGGTTCTCTGCCTCGGCCGTCGTGGAGGAGCCGGCCGCGTCCACCTGTGCCGGGCGGCAAAATGTACTTCATAATAAAACCGGTAAAAGCCAGACCCAGCAGGTCGATAAAGCTGACCAGGTCGACAATAAAATTTAACAAGCTGCGTTTTATCATATC
The DNA here is from genome assembly GCA_964634165.1 of uncultured Pirellulales bacterium. Classification (GTDB taxonomy): domain Bacteria; phylum Planctomycetota; class Phycisphaerae; order Sedimentisphaerales; family Anaerobacaceae; genus JAUVYQ01. The sequence goes on from CAZWKM010000074.1 coordinate 7,065, forward strand.
TATGCCCCAACCCAAATAGTTGAACGGCAACACGCCTCTATTGCCCAAATTTTCCGAAAGCATTATCGCATAGCTTTCGTTGTAGGTCAACCCCGTTAGAAATTTTCCCTTTTCACATTATATTACTACTTCGTTAGGGGATTTCTAACGGGGTAAAGCAAAACCTGCATAAAAAACGGTTGTTTTGGTGGAAAGGCCTATAAACAAATTGATTATTGATTATTGGTAGTTGATTATTGATAATTAGGGCGAGACAGGATACGCAAACGATATACGCAATACACAAGCTGGTTAAGGAGATAAGATATGACGGCGTCAGCATTAACAAAATTGTTAGCTTCGGGCGGCTGGTGGACAGAGGTCATCAATGACGAAATCATCAGAGGCAATGAGATTTGGCGTTTCGCTCTCGTTTTACTGGTGATTCTGGTAACAATGGCACTGGGGCGGATAATGCAGTACGGCATAGAGTCGTACGCCCGGCGCAGAGAAGAAAAGAGAGGCGTCAGTGTTGTAACATTGTTTCTGAAATGTCTGAGTAAGCCGTTCTATGTGGCAATATTCGCACTTGGGCTGTTCGTGTGCAAGCTGTTTTTGTATTTCGACGACCAGGAGGGCATCCGCACAGCTATCGGAGCAGGCTGGATAAGGATAGCCAAAAGTGTTGGAGCAATTGCCCTTGCTTATGGTCTTTTTCGTCTGGTGGATGTAATTGAATACTATCTGAACCGCTGGGCGGCCAAGACAAAGACAAAGCTGGACGATATGCTTGTGCCGGTAATACGCAAGTCGCTACGTATAACCATTGCTATTATCGCGACACTTTTCATCGCTGAAACTATCCTTGGGGCCGGCCAGATTAAGACAATTCTATTGAGTGCCGGTGTTGGCGGCATCGCCATTGCTCTTGCAGCCAAGGACACGATAGCCAATTTCTTTGGCTCGGTAACTATTT
>CAZWKM010000075.1:0-7994 GCA_964634165.1 uncultured Pirellulales bacterium
ACCGGTGTTTATGACGGGCAAAACGCCCAGCGCAATCACGTCCTCAACGACAAAGATATTATTGAGTTGAATTTCGGGTGATTTTCCTTACAATCACTACTTCAACACACGGTCAAACGAAACTGGAAAGGGCTTATTATGAACACAAAAAGCATAACCAAACTGGCCCCGTTAGAAGTGAGATACTTGAGCCGGCTGTCCAGCCAATGGCGAAGACTTCTAACGGGGCTGGTAGTAATGCTCGGGATTTGTTTTTCAATGGGCCTTCAAGGATGCAATGCTGATGCGAACCCCACAGGGGAGGAGCTCAAGAAGGGAGCTGGGCATAAGAAGAAGGATTATCCCGTGCAGCCGGTATCGTTCACCGATGTTAAGGTAACGGATGATTTCTGGGCGGGGCGGATTGAGACCAACCGGAAAGTGTCGATTCCTTACGCTTTCGGAAAGTGTGAAGAGACGGGGCGAATCGATAATTTCGCCATAGCCGGGGGGTTGAAGGAAGGCGAGCATCGCGGCGACTATCCCTTCGATGATACGGACCCGTACAAGATTCTTGAAGGTGCTGCATACTCGTTGAGCGTTCATCCCGACCCGAAGCTTGAGAAATACCTGGACGAGCTGATTGTCAAGATTGCTGCCGCGCAGGAAGATGACGGCTACCTGTTCACCTGTCGTACGAATAAATCACAGAAGCTGATTAACTGGTACGGCAAAGAACGGTGGTCAAAACTGGGAGGCAGTCACGAATTGTATAATATGGGCCATCTCTACGAGGCGGCTGTGGCGCACTATCAGGCGACGGGCAAGCGGACGCTGCTGGATGTTGCGATTAAAAATGCTGATTTCTTAGATAAAGTGTTCGGTCCGGGCAGGAATGAAACCGCGCCCGGTCACCAGATAATCGAGATGGGGCTGGCCAGACTCTACCGGATCACAGGGAACGAGAAGTATTTGAAGCTGGCGAAGTTCTATCTTGATACGCGCGGGCCCGACGGCAACATATACCGTCAGGCACATCAGAGGGTGATTGAGCAAAGCGAAGCCGTAGGCCACGCCGTCCGCGCTTCTTATATGTATTGTGGGATGGCAGATGTCGCAGCACTGACCGGTGACCACAGTTACGTCAAAGCAATCGACCGGATATGGAACAACGTCGTTGCGAAAAAACTGTATCTCACCGGCGGTATCGGAGCGCGGGGTGCGGGTGAGGCCTTCGGCAATAATTACGAGCTGCCCAACGCCAGCGCCTACTGTGAGACCTGCGCCGCAATCGGCAACGTTATGTGGAACCACCGGATGTTCCTGTTCGGCGGCGATGCAAAGTACATCGATGTATTAGAGCGGACCCTCTATAACGGCTTGATTTCGGGCGTGTCTCTGAAAGGCGACAGCTTTTTCTATCCAAATCCGCTGGAGTCGCGCGGCCAGCACAAGCGAAGTCCGTGGTTTCCTTGCGCCTGCTGTCCGGGGAACGTAACCCGTTTTATGGCGTCGGTGCCGCGATACGCATACGCACAAGCGGGTGATAAGCTGTACGTCAACCTGTTCGTCGGCGGCTCCGCCACGGTCAGGATGGAAAAGAACACGGTGCAGATAAAGCAGCAGACGCGGTACCCGTGGGACGGGCAGGTGAAGATGACGGTTGAACCAAAGCGTTCGGCGGAATTTACGATTTGTGTTCGCATTCCCGGCTGGGCGAGGAATGAGCCGATACCGAGTGACCTTTACCGTTATGCGGACGGCAACGATGAGCAAGTGAGCCTGAAGGTCAACGGCAGAGTCCTTGCTCTCAAGCTGGAGAAGGGCTTTGCTCGAATCCGACGTAAGTGGATGAAAGGTGATGTCATTGAGTTAAATCTGCCGATGCCGGTGCGGCGAGTGCTGTCTCACGAGAAAGTTACGGAAAACACGGGCAAGGTAGCGCTTCAGCGAGGCCCTATCGTATATTGTGCTGAATGGCCGGACAACAAGAGCCACGTCCTTAACCTTGTCGTGGCGGACAACGTTGGTCTTAAGACTGAACACCGCAAGGACATTCTCGGCGGGGTAACGGTGATTCGCGCTAAGGCGGTCGCGTTGAGTTACGGCAAGGACGAGAAATCCGTGTTGAAGAAACAGCAGGATTTCGTTGCGATACCTTATTATGCCTGGGCGCACCGCGGCACCGGCGAGATGGCCGTTTGGCTGGCACGTGATGAGTCGGCGGCACAGCCCGTAACACCGCCGGGAGTGATACGCAATCCCTCATTTGAAAAAGGAATCAAGGATAAACCTGCCGGATGGGAGAAGCGAACATACGGCGGAAAAGGCGAATTCAAGTATGTGGATGTTAATATTGTTGCCACGCAGGTGGCTGATACAGATCAAGTCGAGATCACCTATGTTGGGGGCGGCCGAACAGGCAAACGGGCCGTTATGCTGTCGTCAGAAAGCGGGGCCGATATCGGGTGGCTGACCTCGGTACCGGTCAAGCCGCGGTCGCAATACAGGTTGTCCGGCTGGATTAAAACAGAAAATGTTGAGGCCGGTTCCGGTAAAGGAGCGTTATTTAATCTGCACAATATTCAACCGTCGCAAACGCCGGCAGTTACCGGAACAAAGGACTGGACGAAAGTCGAGCTTGTATTTGATACGGGAGAGCGTGCTGCAGTGGAAATTAACTGCCTGTTCGGCGGGTGGGGCCTGTCCACGGGCAAGGCGTGGTTTGACGACCTGCGTCTTGAGCTGCTTTCCACTAAAACTATGAAGCCGGCAGTAAGAATCGATGCGAGCGAGACCGGCGAGCCGGTTTCGAAATACATCTACGGCCAGTTTATCGAACACCTCGGCCGGTGCATTTACGGCGGCATCTGGGCTGAGATGCTTGAAGACCGCAAGTTCTTCTACCCCGTGGGAGCTAAAGAGTCGCCGTGGAAAATTGTCGGCGATAAAAGCGCAGTCAAGATGAGCAAAGAGAACTCTTTCGTCGGCGAGCATACGCCCCAGAGACAATTGCCGGGCGATGGTAAGCCCTGTGGAATATTTCAGGATAAGCTGGGATTGGTTAGAGGGAAAAAATATACAGGTCGAATCATTCTGGCCGCCGTCGTTGAAGCCCTGCCAATCAAGGTCAGCCTCGTATGGGGCGACGGCAGAGATGAACGCGATACCGTGATAATCGATAAAGGCATTACCAGAAGTTATGGGTTCAGGAGATTTCCGCTGCATTTCAAGTCGGGAGCTACCACTGGCAATGGCCGCCTGGAAATCGTGGGACTGGGCAAAGGCAGTGAGGTATTGGGATTTAGTATCGGCACCGTTTCGCTGATGCCAGCCGACAATGTCAATGGTATGCGGGCTGATACGCTGAAATTACTAAAAGAGCTCAACTCACCGGTTTATCGCTGGCCCGGCGGTAACTTCGTCAGCGGTTACGATTGGAAAGACGGCATCGGCGAGCGCGACAAACGTCCGCCTCGCAAAAACCCCGCCTGGAAGGGTATCGAGCATAACGACTTCGGCCTCGACGAGTTCATTATTTTCTGTCGGGAAGTTGGGGCCGAACCTATGATAGCAGTCAACTCCGGCCTCGGTGACGACCGCTCGGCGGCTGAGGAAGTCGAATATGCCAACGGCCCACCCGATACGCCGATGGGCAAGTGGCGCGCCGCCAACGGTCATCGGCAACCTTACAATGTCAAGTGGTGGTGCATCGGCAACGAAATGTACGGCGGATGGCAATTGGGCCACATGCCACTGAATCAATACGTCCGTAAGCACAATCTCTTCGCCGAGGTGATACGCAAGGTTGACCCGTCCATTAAACTCATTGCCGTCGGCGCCGTCGGCTCCTGGTCGGAGAGCATGATGAAGAACTGTGCTGAACATATGGACCTTATCAGCGAGCACTTTTACAGGGGAGCGAAGGAATCCGTGGTGGAGCACGTGCGCCAGGCCCCCAATGCGGTCCGGGGCATAGTTACGGCCCATCGCGATTACCGCAAAAAATTTGAATCGCTCAAAGGCAAGGACATCCGCATCGCTATCGACGAATGGAACTACTGGTATGGAAAACATATCTTCGGCGAGCTTGGCACCCGTTATTTCCTCAAGGACGCTCTGGGCATTGCCGCGGGCCTTCACGAAATGATTCGCAGCAGCGACATCGTCTTTATGGCCAATTATGCCCAGACAGTGAACGTTATTGGCTGTATCAAGACGAGCAAGACGGCGGCGGCCTTCGAGACGACAGGCCTGGCCTTGAAACTTTACCGCCACCACTTTGGAACTATCCCCGTAGCAATCACCGGTGATGCTTACCCGCTCGATGTAGTAGCGGCCTGGACAAAAGACCGCAAGGTGCTGACCGTTGCCGTCGTCAATCCTACGGAGCACAAATATGAACTTGCGATGGACGTCAAAGGCGCTCAACTAACAACCGGCGGAGGCAGCCTCTGGCAGATAGCTGGCTCAGACCCAATGGAATACAATGAGCCGGGAAAACCACCAAAAGTGACGATTGGACAAGAGATATTTTGTGATGGTGTTCTCGATGTGGTAAGCGTGCCGCCGTTGAGTATCAGTCTTTATGAATTGCCGGCACGCTAAGCTCTTTACAACGGTTTTCGATGCCCTTGGCGGGGAAACGGTATTCGGCAGGAAGGTCAGTAGACCGAGTTTAGTCCGGCAAGCCCTCTGGGTCCCCCAAATTTGGGCAAATTATGCTTGAAAGCGAACGGCGTGACAGTAAAATCATCGAAACCGGAATTTGTAGGGGCAGGCCCATGTGCCTGCCCAGTCCGTGAGGACTTCCAAGGAGGGCAACCACACAGGGTTGCCCCTACAACATTTCGTTGGTTTTGAAAGAACCGTTCAAGAAAGGAAAAAAGGAGGTAAAAATGTTTAGTAAGAAGAATTTTGTTTGTCTGGCTGCTGTGTTGCTTATAATGGTGATGATGTTTTGTTCATGTAACAAGCGTGATGGAGATGAGAGGCCCTCGCCAAAACCGCAGCGAGCGGAGTTGAGCGTTCAGAAAGAGGATTTTGGCACGACCGTTGATGGCGAAGCCGTCGAGTTGTACATACTTACAAACTCTAACGGCCTCAAGGCAAAGATAATGACCTACGGAGGTATTGTGGTTTCGCTGGAGGCGCCTGATAGAAACGGAAAACTTGCGGATATTGTCCTCGGCTATGAGACTTTGGACGGGTATGTGCGCAATAATCCGTATTTCGGCGCAATCGTCGGACGGTATGCGAATCGTATTGCCAACGGAGAATTCACGCTCGACGGTACTAAGTACAGCCTGGCCAAAAATAACGACAATAACCATCTGCATGGAGGCATCAAGGGTTTCGACAAGGTGGTCTGGGCTGCGGAATCGTTCAAAGAAGAAGACGCCGCAGGCCTAAAACTGACCTATCTTAGCAAAGACGGTGAAGAGGGCTATCCCGGCAATCTTATCTGCAGTGTTACATATACTCTTACAAATGACAATGAGCTGAAAATCAGCTTTGATGCTCTGACGGACAAACCTACTGTCGTTAATCTGTCACATCACAGCTACTTTAATCTGGCCGGCCAGGGTGACGGTGACATCCTTGGCCATAGACTTATGATTAACGCCAGCAGGTTTACTCCGGTGGATGAGGGACTTATCCCTACGGGTGAATTACGAGCTGTTATGGGCACACCGATGGATTTTACCAAACCTGTTGCTATTGGCGCCCGTATCGACGAGGATGACGAGCAGCTCAAATATGGTGGGGGATATGACCATAACTGGGTGTTGAACAAGACCAGCAGTGATGAACCTGACCTGGCTGTGAGAGTTTATGAACCAACGAGCGGACGTGTGATGGAAGTTTACACTACTGAACCGGGCGTCCAGTTCTATGCCGGCAATTTCCTGGACGGCAGCATTACGGGTAAGGCCGATAAGGTATATAAACACCGTTACGGATTCTGCCTGGAGCCCCAGCATTTTCCGGACTCGCCCAATAAGCCGAATTTTCCATCTGTGGTTCTCAGGCCCGGCCAGAGGTACACACATATAACTGTTTACAAGTTTTCTGTTCAGTGATTCGGAAAGGCGAACTGTTAAATTTTTTGGTAGTTTCAGTTCTTTAATTTTCGAGTTAGTTAAGAATGGGAAAGGCAAGAGATGGGTCTTGAAACGTGGGACTGGTTCGCTATCGTTATGTATTTTGCCCTCCTTCTGGCTGTTGCCTGGTGGGTTATCCTCAGGAGAAAGGACACTGCTGACGATTATTTTCTTGCCGGCAGAAATCTTGGATGGTGGGTCGTTGGCGCCTCCATCTTTGCGTCGAACATCGGTTCCGAGCACTTAGTCGGTCTTGCGGGGTCCGGCTGTACTGACGGAGTGGCAATGGCTCATTACGAGCTACATGCCTGGTGCCTGCTGGTTCTGGCGTGGGTGTTCGTTCCGTTCTACGCACGAAGCAAGGTGTTCACGATGCCGGAATTCCTCGAGCGTCGTTTCTCTCCATCCAGCCGCTGGGTGCTCTCGATCATTTCGTTAGTTGGGTACGTGCTCACGAAGATAGCTGTTGGTGTCTTCGCAGGTGGCATCGTCTTTCGGACCCTTCTTCCGGAGTTACAGCTCGATTTAGGATTTGTGGTGATGGACAGTTTCTGGATTGGCTCGTTCCTTGTGATTATCCTTACGGGAATTTATACCGTTCTCGGTGGGTTGAGGGCCGTGGTCTATACGGACGCGGTTCAGACCGTTGTACTTGTGGTCGGCTCGGCGCTGGTGACGATATTCGGTCTCCAAGCGCTTGGCGGCTGGGGCCAGTTGCGCCAGATTTGTGGGTCTGACATGTTTAATTTGTGGAAGCCGTTGATCCCAGAGGGCGTGGAAGGGACATGGGCCCCTGTTCTGGTAACAAACGCCAAAGACGAAATCGTCAGACAGGCCTGGTACTTCAACGGCAACTACCCCTGGCTTGGAATGCTTTTCTGTGCTCCTATCATCGGGCTGTGGTATTGGTGCACGGACCAGTATATCGTTCAGCGTGCCCTGGGCGCGCCGAACGAGGGTGAGGCGCGACGAGGCAGTATATGGGCGGCCTTTCTGAAGCTGTCGCCGGTGTTCATATTCATTATTCCCGGTATGATTTGCTTCGCATTGGCCAAGAGCGGAAAGATGGCGGAACTTCAGGAAGCTTTGTATACAGCGGGGGCGCTTGACAATGAAAAAAGCCAGGCGGCCTTCCCCTTGTTGGTCAAGCACGTGCTTCCCGTGGGCGTGCGAGGTCTTGTTGTGGCCGGGTTGTTGGCCGCCCTGATGAGCTCGCTGTCGAGCGTGTTCAATGCTTCCTCGACCTTGTTCACAATGGACTTCTATTCGAAGCTGGCGCCCGGCGCAAGCCAGCACAAACTGGTTTGGATGGGTCGTATCGCTACCACTGTTATGGTGATTATTGGTCTGCTTTGGGTGCCTGTGATTCAGGGCGCACGGGGCCTGTACCACTATCTGCAGAGTGTGCAGGGATACCTGGCGCCGCCTATCTTTGTGGTCTTCTTCTTAGGCATATTCAGCAAACGACTGAACAGTAAAGGGTGCCTGGCCGCACTGGTTGTTGGCTTCCTGTTAGGTGCTTTTCGTTTGGCTGTCGATACTCCTGTTAAGCTGCTCGAAGATTTTCACTATGCGGATGGATCATTTCTTTGGATCGTAAACAACATCTACTTCCAGTACTACAGCCTTTTCATCTTCATTGTCTGCGTGATTGTGATGATAGCAGTTAGTTTGTGGACGTCTGCGCCGTCCTACGAGCGGCTTAGCGGCCTGACATACAGCACGGTTAACGAGGAGCATCGCCGCCTGTCGCGAGGCAGTTGGGACTGGCGCGACGTTGTGGCCTCTGTAGTAGTGCTGGTTGTGATTCTGGCGGCCTATCTCTATTTCAGAGGTTAGCGATTTTAGTTTTGAGTTTTTAGTTTTGAGTTTCCCGATATGGCTTATACGATTGGATTGGATTACGGGACT
>CAZWKM010000076.1:0-7906 GCA_964634165.1 uncultured Pirellulales bacterium
ATCCTACTTGTCGTCTTTGGAATAGCGCAATGGCCAATGCAAGTATAGCCGTTGTGTAGCACAAGGCGTACGAAGCGCTTATTATGATGTATTTTAGAGGTACCTCGCTGCCTTCGTAAATGGCGTCGGCTATCCAGAAAACCTGCAAATTCGGCACCAAAACCCGGCCTATTTTGGCCCATAATTGCGTCTCGGCAAATCTGCCGAATGTGTAATCGCTTACCAGGCCTAACAAAAAAATCCCGATGCAGGCCGAAAGCGTTACTACTATGTTGAACCTCGCCGAAAGCGCCACCGCCAGAGCCACGATTATAATTGCAGCTAAAAGCAGCAGCACCGCCCCATACACATCCAGCGCGTTTATGCCATTATTCTGCGGGTTAAACTGCCACTCTCGGTCGATAAAAGATAAAAACACTATGCCTAACGTACCGAATATTCCCGTCAATACTATCGCTGTTGACGAAAATTTCCAATCATAAGCATAGTTGAAAAAAGCACTTAGCAGAAATACTGCGACAACGACAGCTACTGCTGTGCTTATGACCGTCCAGTCGTGCGTAGCCGAGGCGCTTTCGAGGACACCGTGTCTGATTGCCATCAAGAGCGCGATGGTGCAGATATAGTGTGCCAGAACCACAGCGGCGGCCACACCGAAAAATTTCGCAACAATGAATATCGGACGTTGGACTGGCTTACTCAGGACGGTGGTTATTGTCTTATTCTCTATTTCCTCGGCCACAGCACCGGAAGCAGAAAATATCGCTATGAACAAGCTGGTTAGAAACAGCGTAGATAATCCTATCTCGCGCAAGAGTTTATTGTCGTCGCTCATTGTGTACATCGTCAAAGACGGACTCATAAAGAATAAAAACAGAGCGGCAATAATTATTATGGCGTAGACCGGCTGTCTTAGTGTTTCTATGAAAGTATTTTTTGCTATTGTAAATAGTTTATGCATTGTTCATTGTCCATCTTTAGCGGTTCGGCAGTCCGGTAACATCGGTTTCGACCCGATTTTAAGACATAATTTTTTTCGCAAAGGGCTCTATACTAAAATGCCGTTTATTGTTATATTACACAACTTCTAACTTGTAAAGAGCTTACATATTGAATAAATACCGTGTTTTTGGCTTTTTGTTCAAAGTATAAGATGGGGATAAAAAATGGCAGTATCGTCCAAGCGCCCTGAATATGCAGCTCTGGTGTCCTTGATTTTGAGCGTTATCTTTTTCGGTGTCGCCTTTTTTGTAGGCCGATGGAGCGGATTCTTTGCGGTCTCTGCGGCCGGCTGGCTGCTCCTCTCGGCGGCTTTGATTTGGCTTGTCCTTGTTATTCAGTTCCATCAACGCGCCTTGGCCGAACAGGAAAAGCTTGATATGACCCAGTTGGCCAAAGGGAAAGACGCTCCTACAATCTTTCAGGCCAGGGACGAACAGGCCACTTTATTTGCCGTTGCTCAGCGCCGCCTCCAGATACTCGAGAAATGGTTCATTCCTGTATTTTCAATATTAATCGCCGTTTATCAAGTAGGTATCGGGCTGTACTTGTTGGGAAAGATTACCGGCGCCGCTGATATCGAGCCAAAGCAGCCGCTGCTTGTTGCAATCTTTATGACGGCCATAGCGTTTGTCAGCTTCTTAATGTCCCGCTACGCCACCGGTATGTCGGCCCAGCCGCAGTGGAAGCCGTTAAGGGCCGGCGGCAGCATTCTGCTTGCCATAGCTGTCTTGTGCTTTGCTCTGGCAATAGGCCTGGCACTGGCACAATTCCAGATTTTCGTCGTGGTCAATGTAATCGCCCGGGTGATTACAATCCTGCTCATCGTCCTTGGCGCAGAGACCGCTCTAAATATCGTCCTGGACATATATCGCCCAAGACTGAAAGACCAGTACAGCAGGGCCGCCTTTGACAGCAGACTGCTGGGCGTTATAAATGAGCCGGGCGGAATATTACGTACCGCCGCAGGTGCCATTGATTATCAGTTTGGCTTTGAAGTTTCTCAAACCTGGTTTTATAAGCTTCTCGAAAAAACGATTGCGTCCTTGATTCTTTTTGCCGCCGTTACCCTGTATTTATTGAGCTGTATCGTTGTAGTAAAACCAAATGAACAGGCGATAATAGAGCGTTTCGGAAATCCTGTAAACGATGCTAACGATGTCAGGCTCATTGGGCCAGGACTGGCTTTCAAATGGCCCTGGCCGATTGGTATCGCCTATAAACGTCCTACGAAAATAATTTCAGAACTCAACATTGGCTTCGTCCCCAAGATTGTTCCGGCGGCTAAGAAAGTAGGCCATGGGCCGTTGTTGTGGGGTACGACTCATTACGAGAAAGAATACCAGTTGCTTGTAGCCAGCGAACAGGCAGGCACCGCTTCGGCTGCCGGAGCTGTCCCGGTAAGTCTTGTTATGGCTGCTGTGCCCGTTCAGTATAAAATAAAGGACTTGTATTCTTTTATCTACAATCATAATGAGCCGGAGAAAGTGCTCGAATCCATTTGTTATCACGAACTTACGAGATTCGCAGCCAGTGCAAAGATTGAAGTTGATGACCAGGCTGAATTCGGCTCCGAGATGGGTCATAACCTTCTTGGAGCAGGTAGAACCGAGGCCAAGCGCATTTTAACCAGCAGAATTCAAGAAGCTGCTGACAAAGCCGGTTTGGGTGTTGAAATCGTATTCCTGGGCCTGCAGGGCATTCATCCGCCGGTTGAAGTTGCAGCAGATTATCAAAAGGTTATCGGCGCCGTTCAAGAGAAGCAGGCACTTATCCTTGATGCCCACGCAGAGCGCAACAAAACTTTAAGTAACCTCGTAGGTTCTGTCGAAGATGCTGACAGGCTTTATAATCTTGCAGCCCAATACCACCAGGCAGAAAAACAAAACGATTCAAAGGAAATCGAAAAGCTCGCCAATGATTTAGACCTGGCCTTTGCACAAGCAGGTGGTGATATCTTTAAGACCCTCAGGGAATCACAAAGCTATGCCTTTGAAATAGCGACGCTTGCCCGCGCTACAGGCGAGCGCTTTGCCAGCCAGCTCAAGGCATACAGGGCCGCAGAACAGATTTACAAACATGAGCTTAGATTAGCCTCCCTCGAAGAGGCCCTTAAGAATATAAGAAAGTATATCGTGGTTGCCGATGCGAATGATACCCAGATATTTATATTCGATTTCAAGGATAAACTAACACCCAGTTTATATGACATAACTGGTCTTGAGGAGCTTAGCGGAAAATGAAAAATATAGCTATAGTAATCTTTATCGTATTGATAGTCGCCATTTTGGGACTGTACCTTTTCTCGTTCCAGGTCAGGGAAACACAATCCGTCCTGGTAACGACCTTTGGCAAGCCCACTCGCGAAATCACCGACCCCGGCTGGAAGTTCAAGTGGCCGGCCCCAATTCAGACGAAACATCCGTTTGATTCCCGGATGAGAGTCTTTGAAGGCGACCTCATCGAGACGGAAACCGCCGAGCGTGTGCCGATTGTCGTAAATACTTATGTTGTTTGGAGAATTGCCGAGCCGTTGGGATTCTTTAATGCCGTTGGAACTGTCAGGGAAGCTGAGAGTAAATTGCTCAGCCAGATTAGTGATACTCAAAATACGGTAATTGGCCGACATTCCTTCGGTGAATTTGTAAATAGCGACCCCAATGAAATAAAATTTCCGCAAATTGAAGAAGAAATGCGTACCGACCTTCAACAGGCCGTCGCAAATGCGGATTACGGCATTGAAATCAAAACCCTCGGTATAAAGCAGCTCAAAATCAGTAAGGATGTCAGCGAGAAGGTCTTTGAACGGATGAGGGCAGAAAGAAATACTAAGTACCAGGCAACAATTGCACAGGGAAACGCCGAGGCAACAAAGATAAAGGCCGACGCCGATTCGAAAAAGACGGAGTTATTAGCTGCTGCCGAGGCAAAAGCAAAGGCAATACAAGCCGAGGGCGACGCCGAAGCCGCAAAATATTATAAAATGCTCGAAGCCGACCCGGAGTTTGCCATGTTCCTGCGGAGAATTGACGCAGCCAGGGAAACATTGAAAGAAAGGTCAACTATCATTTTAAGAGAAGGTTCATGGCTTGTCGATCTATTTAAAGGAATGCCCCACATTGAACCCAGGGACCCGAACGGATCGTAAGAACAAGTTTCTCTAAGACACAATCGTTAACGCTATGACAGAACAGAGTTACGAAAATAACAAGGATTTACAACCCCAATCGCCCCGGGACCCTGCCGGCGGTGAGCTTGATGTCGCCGGCAAGTCCCTCTTTGAGGCATTGAGAATCAGCTTTATTATCCTCAAGATAATAATGATTGTGCTGGTTGTTCTTTTTCTTGCCTCGGGCTTTAGAACCGTTGGTCCTGATGAGCAGGCGCTTGTTTTGCGATTTGGAAGGATTCGAGGCGTGGGCGAAGACAGAATCCTCGAACCAGGGTTGGTCGGGCCCTTACCCTGGCTGCATTGGGTATTCCCATATCCGATAGACAAAGTTATAAAAATCCCCGTGGCCAAAAAGGTAAATATGCCGGTCAATTCATTTTGGTATTCGGAAATGCTTCCCCCAGGCCCGAAACGAAGAATTCGCATACCGGAGGCGGCGCTGGACCCTGTAAATGATGGCTATTGCATTACCCGAAGTGAAAAACAGACTCAATCCATCTCCGCTTCTACCGGCGGCGACTATAACATTGTTCATTCCAAATGGCAGCTAACCTATCAGATTGATGACCCCGAACGTTTCTTCAAAAATGTTTATATCGAAGATGTAAAACCGGGACAGAGTTATTTTGATGTTATAACAAAAAGCATAACTCCCTTTTTGAAAGCTATGTTTGATGATGCCGTTGTAACCGCAATGGTTCACTATACCATTGATGAGGCGCTTTCGAGCCAGGATATAATCCCGGACGACGTTAGAAAATTACTACAGGAAAAGCTCAATAAAATAGAAAGTGGCATAAAAGTTGTATCGGTCGAGCTTCCCGACACAACCTGGCCTCGACAGGTCAATGAAGCATTTCTGGCCTCCCACAGGGCAAGCCAGGAGAGCCAGAAGGCCATCAGTGAGGCCAGAACTTACGCTGAAAATGCCCTTGGTGAAGCCGCCGGCCTCGCCGCTGAGAAAATCGCTCAGGCACGGGCCTACCGAACGGAAATTGTCGAAACTGCCAGGGCCGATGCCGAATATTTGCAAAAATTGCTGCCTGAATATCGCAAATATCCGGAGCTCGTTGTTCAAAAAATCTATCTTGATGCCGTAATGTACATTCTTAACAACGTAGATGAGAAAATGATTATTCAACCTACTAAAGACGCCAAAGGCACCGAATTGTGGCTCTACTTTAGCAGGGACCCAGAGCTAACCCCAAAATCCAAGAAAGAGCAATCACCATAGGATACGAAATATGGCTCACGAGCATTTACATTTTAAAAAGGACGTTACCGCTGAATACGCTCACGGCAAGCAGGTTCGTGTAAGTGTGGCTCTGCTGGGGACATTGGCCGGCGGAATGCTACTCATAAACAGTGGTATCGCCAGACTCTTTTACGACAGCGGTAGTTTCAACACCGAAATTCTGGCAATGGCTGGCGCAATACTGCTCGGCGCCCCTATTGTCCTGCACGCAATAAAGAGCCTTATAAAAAGGCAGATGCATATGGACGAACTGGTGGCCCTGGCAATAATTGCCGCCTTTGCAACGCAAAACTATGTCACCGCGGGTGTCGTTGCATTCTTTATGCTCCTCAGCGAGCTTATTGAAGCCCGCACCGCCCTCGGCGCTCGTGCCTCAATCGAGTCGCTGATAAAGCTGACACCTACGAAGGCAAATCTCCTCGATAGTGAGGGTAGTGAAAAAGAGGTGAAGGTCAGCAGCCTCAAGCCCGGCGATTGCATCCGCGTCCGCCCCGGCGATAACATATCGGCTGACGGCGAAGTTATAAAAGGACTTAGCTCCGTCAACGAAGCCACGATAACAGGCGAATCTTTGCCCGTCGATAAGGTGCCGGGAATGCAGGTTTTCGCCGGCACAAACAACCTTACCGGAGCGCTGGATATCACCGTAACCAAAGCCGGAAAAGATACAACTCTCGGCAAAGTCCAGTCATTGATTATGCAGGCTGAGCAGACAAAGATACCGATTATGCGGATAATCGACCGCTATGTTAAGTGGTACACGCCCACGATTTTGATGATTGCCGCGATAGTTTTGTTTTTCACTGCCGATATCGACAGGGCGATTACGATACTTGTTGTTTCGTGTCCCTGCGCCTTGATTCTGGCGACTCCTACGGCGATGGTTGCGGCGATATCGGCCTCTGCTCGCCTCGGCATCTTGATAAAAAATGTGGCCGACCTTGAGATTGCCGGCAAGATGACCGCAATGGTCTTTGACAAGACCGGGACGGTAACGACCGGTCGGCTGTATGTGACCAAACTGAACCCCGCTGAAAATGTTGAACCCGCCGAATTATTAACCGCCGCTGCTTCTGCCGAGCAGATGAGCAAACACCCCGCCGCAAGGGCCCTGCAGGAGGTTGCCAAAGAAGCCAACCTTTCCTTACCTGCCACAGACAATTTCCAGGAAACACCCGGCAAGGGCGTAACTGCTCTGGTCGATTCTGTAAAAATTGTTGTCGGCAGAGACACCTTCCTGAAGGAAAACAATGTGGATATGGGCGATATTTCTGCACCTACTCTTCATGAAGAGCAGGGCTTCAGTACTCTTTATGTAGCAAAGGATTCAAAGTGCATCGGCTGGATTGGTTTGCAGGACAAAACCAGACCCGAAGCCAAACAAGCCGTCAAGGAGCTGCTCGATATCGGCATAAAAAGAGTAACTATGCTGACCGGCGACAGGGATGAGGTCGCCAACCGAGTTGCTGCCGAACTGGGCTGTACCGATTTTAAGGCGCATTGTTTGCCTCAGGACAAACTGTCGATTGTTGAGCAAATTAAAAAAGACGGCCACACCGTCGTCGTTGTCGGAGATGGTATAAACGATGCACCTGCTCTGGCGGCCGGCGACCTTGGCATCGCTATGGGTGCTGCCGGCAGCGATGTGGCCATAAACTCTGCCTCGATTGCCCTGATGAGCAATGATTTAAAGCGGCTTCCCTTCCTCGTGCGACTTTCACGAAAAACAAGAGCAGTTATTAATCAAAATCTCGGCTTTGGAATAATGTTTATTATTCTTGGTGATGCGGCGGCAGCAGCAGGATGGCTGCCCGCGATTTACGCTGCGGTTTTGCATTTTGGCGGCTCATTGATTGTTGTTTTTAATAGCGCTCGACTTGTCCGATACGGCGAGGAGCTCGGCCACGAAAAAATTGATTACTGATTATTGATTATTTACGAGATATGCAATACGAACCACGAGCCACGAATCACGAGCCACGAAATATGGAATATGCAGTTGAGACTTTTTCTTTGACCAAGATTTTTTCCGACTGGTGGGGCCGGGACAAGGTCTATGCCGTCGATGACCTGAATTTACGCATTCACTACAATGAAGTTTTCGGCCTTTTAGGTCCCAATGGCTCAGGAAAAACAACCGCCCTCAAAATGCTGCTCGGCTTACTTTATCCGACAAAGGGAAGAGCATTATGTCTCGGCGGCAGCGGCGCCGACCCTAAAATCAGCGCTCGGATAGGCTTTCTGCCGGAAGAGTCCTATCTCTACAGGTATTTGAACGCACGCGAAACCCTGGATTTCTATGGCAGACTATTTGGCCTGCCTGCCAGGGTGCGGAAAATGCGTATCGAAGCCCTCCTCGATATGGTAGGCCTGAAGGCCGTCGCAAACAGGCCTGTTGGAACGTTTTCAAAAGGTATGGCACGCAGAATCGGCCTGGCTCAGGCGCTCATAAACGACCCCGACTTACTTATATTGGATGA
>CAZWKM010000077.1:0-7882 GCA_964634165.1 uncultured Pirellulales bacterium
CGGCCTCCTGCTCAGGTTGCCAGGACACCGAGGGTGGTGCATCCAGCAATTGCTCAATGATATCTGTTGCTGCCTTCTCTACCGCTTCCAACGGTTCGTTCGGCTCGACTAACACTGTAAAACCAGCTATTTCTTTGCCCGATGCTTGCCTGAGGGACAACTGCATTTCTATATCTTTTGCTCGGCTTGGTCGCAGATAGCCCTCAATTAAAACTCCCGAACTCCAAAATTCCGTATCTTCGCCTGCTGTTAGTAGTTTCTCGTCATGCAAAATTTTCAGGTCCTCTCGTTCCAGCATTATTATCCGCAGCTCTTTGCTCAGGCGGACGGAGAGTATCGCAGGCAGAGCCCTTGCCAACCATTGGTAACGTTCGCCGAGCTGTACGCGGTGAATATCCACTATGCCTACCGGTATTGCCTCACCAGGCGGCAGCATTATCTTTGGCACTATCGCAGTAACCTTATTTGTAATTCTTTCCACAATTTCCTTAAGTTTAGCGATGTCCAGCTCCTCGAAGGTATCAAGAAGGCGGAGGCCGTGAGCTGTCTCCGTGACGCGCACACGCAGGAGTCTCTTTTGGTATTGCTTCTCGTGCGGACTGTCTTCTATAGATAGCAGCACAAAGGCGTCCACCCGAAGTAATCTGCCCACTTTTACCGCACTGTGCCGTTGAAGCAGCCCGGCAACACTTAGCTGCTGCTCCTGTAAAATCTTGTCTATCTCCGCTCTTTCCAGCAGTTCGATGCCTTGTTTTTGAGAAAGCTTGACCTCAAGCAGGGATATCAAAGGCGATTTATCTAAATCAAACGCCTTATCCGCTATCAGCGCAACTTTTACCTTATTTTCTGAGCGGGCCAGCCTAGAGAAGCTAGGCAAAATAATTAGCAGGGCCGCCAAGTAACTGTAAATAACTTTGTCTCGCATACTTAGGATAAACTCCACACCCTTATCGAAGTTCCCAAATCCAGCAGCAACTTCGGGAACATTTTGGAAACGAACAAGTCAGACTTCATATTGTCTATACTTTTACTCCTGTTATTACTTTGCTTGGTTCCTAAGCCAGGTCATCTCATCGAAAACGAAATGAATCGTCCGTGTCGCATATTTTTGTTGAGAGTCATTTGTCCAAAACGTACAAATAATTTCGCACAGAAAAAAAAACCTCCTTTCCCGCAACCCGAATCGTCCTAACTGGAGCATCTTCGTCCTCGACGGTAAATATACTCACCACACGATTCAACTTGGGGTCAACTAACGCTATAAAGCCCCTGCCACCTGCCCAAAAATTATTCCCGTCCATAGTAAGTGAATAGATGTTTTGTTTCGGGAGTCCGTCCGAAATGGCAATCGACTTCCAATTATTATTCTCGGTTCCATATATTGCAATGCCGCCTATGCGGTAATCGTGCCCGGACCTGCCTCTTGATTCATTCGCACATCCAACAACTACGATATCCGGCGTTCCGGTTATACACGAGACTTGATTCGCATTATCTGTAACGGCACGAACCGGTTCCTTGTTAAATCCGTGACGGGCGGCAGCGGTATCCCAGTGATGATTATTGACCGAATAATGCTGAAGTCCCTTGCCCCGAACGGCAACCCATAGATTCAGTGGGTCAGTCTGTACGAGGCCGGAAACCCAGTGTTTCGGCGCAGCATCGAAGGGGTCAAGTTCCAGGGTCCCGTAGGCCGGAACGCTCTTAACCGAGGAGTTCAGTTTGGGCATCAGGCCAACAAAGACCTGATTTTCTATGTCCAGGTACCCTACGGCACCTCTATTGCCCTGACCAAAGCCAATCCAAAGTTTGTTCGCAGTGTATTGCAGAGAGGTGATTCTGTCTAACGGCAGACCATTTTCGGCTGTATAGCGATGGGGCTTCTTGGTGATTGGATCATAAGCATAAAGACCACTTCCAGCCGTTCCGAACCAAACGTTTCTACCACCAATCGCAATGCAGGATATCTCGCTTTCTACTCTTTGGCCGCAATCCACTTTCACTTGTACTTTCTCTCTCTGATCATAAAAGTGGAGGAGTTTATCTTTGGCGAACCAGATTCTATTATTTTGAACATCAAATGCGCCTGACGTGCCGATCCGCAACAACTGTTTGCCTACGAGAAATTTTGATGGCTTGTAATCTAATACAGAATACCCGAGATTCTGCTTACACCTTTTTATGGCATTGTTTATCACCACGACGGTACCTTTTTTGCCCCATGGACCGCTCCAAAGCATTGATATTTCGCTGCCCTTGACCCTGTCGAACATTCCCAGTGCTTTCTTCCATTGACCCTGTTGCATATAAGCGTATCCCAAAAGGGTTTTAACACGGTCTTGATCTAATGCAGCCATTATCATCCCCCTGTCCACGGCCTGTACAACCATCTCGCCTGCTAATATACTGAGATCGTATTCACCATATTTCGTTGCCCATCCCAGCACACGCAGAAGTGAGTCCCGGCAATACGAGTGGTAATCAACCACGAGTTCAGGGTGCTCCCGGATATTCTTCACCGATCTCTTGAGTAGTCCGACCCGCTTCGGGTCTGGTTCCTGGTGTGCTACATACGTCACGACAAAATAGGGCACAAGATGAGGATGCTCTTGCTCAACTTCCTTAATTATGCCGAGGAAGTGGTTTGCTGTAGCCGTTTTGTCAGCTTGCAGAATATGTAATGTGTTATTAAAATAGTAATCAGATAGGCCATATACCTGTATATATAATCCTTCTTTTGCCCGCTGCTGCGCCAATTCGCAACTGTTAAGGAAACGGACTTTCTGAAACTCAAGCCTCTCTTTTGATGTCCTCTTACAGGCACGATGTAGTTCGTGGTCGAGAGATTCCATGTGGTCCAAAACCCAGGATCGGTGACTTGGACTCTCGGTTTCTTGCAGCAAGGCCGCCAGAAGGTCAAATGCTGATTGCTGACAGGTTATCCGGCGATTTTCATCCTTTTCATCCTCGGCTTGCGCTATGTAGGATGTTCCCAGCCGAAACTCTGCAATGTCTTTAAACTTTTCATCTCTTGCGCCGGCGATAACGATGCGGAAATAATTCCGTCCCCTCTTATAGTCGGCGACATCGCGATCACAAAGACAGATGCCAAGCATAAGTTGAGCTTCATAACATTCGGGGTCCAAAAGAACGGCAGATTCAAATGCCTGGATTGCTTCTTTGATGTTCTGAAGCCTTTTTTGCTTGTCCTGAGATCGCAAATAACCACCCAGGCGTCCCCCTAATCGGGGATACGAGGTATTCAGGTAAGTCAGTCGCGATCGCTCCTTCCCAAGTTCCAATTGGATCTGAGATTCCCCCTTTCTGGATGCATTGGGCTTTGTGTCAAGACCCTCTTTAACAGTGCCTTGAATGGCGGATAAAATTTGTTTGTACAGAGATTCACCAGGCTCTGCCTCAATCGTCACAATGCGCCTCGGGCCTCCCATCTTTTGGATTCGCAATACCATAGATATCTTCGTTTGTTGTTCCCGAAAAGATTGGTAGATACCGTCAACCAGAACAAACGCCGCCAGAGGAGATGATTTTGTATTGGGATTTTCGATTAGGCCGCTCCTCTTCAGATTTAGTTCATTTAGGACAGGGCTAACCAAGGCTCTCTCCAATACGGTTGTGGCACTGCCCACAAAAGATTGCTGGAGGAAGCCCCTTACCTGTTGACCAAGGGTTTCATGACGGTTACTTATGCTGAGGTCTTCAAATCCACCAATACCAAGAAAGACCCTTTCGTCTGTTGCTTTCTCTTGCCTGTTTGACCCAAGGACAAACTGAGTCAACGCATTGACCTTTTGATTGAGCCCTTTTCTGTCGATCGAAAGAATTGTGATATCTCTTATTATGGCTGTGTGCAGGTCCACGAGCTTCGCAATTAGAAAGCCCTTTCCTTCGCCACGAACAATGGACCCGACAAGGGCCAGATCTGCACCAACCAGTTTGCCTACTTTAAGCGTTTCGTCCGGACTCGTCTGCCATCCCAAAGCAAGGCCGAATTCTTCCAGAGCGAGATTGAGTTGGGCCCTTTCCACCAGGGAAATGCCCTTTGAGTCCGAAAGGTTTGCAAACAAGAGGTTTTCTATATCAGTGGCCAGTTCCTTCGCTATTCTATCTTCTTTGGGACACTCAAAACCAAAAAGGGCGTAGGTGATCTGTGATTCTTGAATCTCTTTTGAGGAAAGTGTGGCCAGACGGCGAGCGGGGTCCGGTGTGCTCTCGGTCCTGGCAGCGCAAGCGCACGCCAAAACCATGATGGTAGTAACGGCTCCTGCAGTCGCCCAAATAAGCTTGCCATTCAGCAATGATTCTGTTCTCATGAATTACCCCTGGTTGTTGACTTCGTCAGTGCCGGTTGTTTCTCCTTTCTTAATCTGCCGGGCAATTTTCTCGATGAGTTTAATAGCCAGTTCATGCCCAGCGGCCTGAAGGGCCGTCTTGCCCGCAATACCTTCAGATAAATCAACTGCTCTTCGAGTTGTTCGCTCAGATGCTATAATTTCGTGGCTGTGCCGGTCAGTGGCTTGAACTTCCAGCCGAGCGATACAGCTAACTAAGCCACCGATTCGGGCTCCAAACTCGCTGAATCCTTCGCCGGTTACGACAACGTCAACACCTGCGAAATCCGACGGTATCGGTTTCCTGGGGTCTTTTTGGAAATCCCTTGCCCACTTTGAGGTAGTTTTCTTGTCAATTTCAATGACCGTAAAGCCCACTTTCTTAAATAGATTCTTCATTTCTGTTTGTGATGCAGGGTCAACCACTCGCCTGTTTATATGTACTTCCGGGATTACAATCGCGACATTTGGCAACTGTTTTCCCTTAAGCTGTTGCTTTAACATTTTTACCTTATTCTGGAATTTCTCGTTCTTTGGCAGTAACTTCGGTGCCCATTTTTCCAGACCGCCGGCGAGCTTGTCCACAAGCTGGTCAATAATTTCGGACAGGTTACTTGCCAACTTGCCTTTGGCAAGTACGCCCTTAACCTGACTGGTTTCGGCGCCAACAATCTTGGCCACGATATAGAGGTCCTTGTCCACGGTAAATGCTCTGCCGAAAACCATTATTTTGGCACCAAGCATTTTGCCCACTTTAGCTGCTTCACTGGTATCAACCATACCTGTCAGATTTAACTGATGTTCCTTAAGCAAATCTCCAAGTTTTTGCCGTTCTACGAGCCGAAATTGATCGTAGATGCTCATTCTCGCCGTCAGAATGTCCCCAATCTGTTTACCCAGCTCGGGATTACCCGGCGCCTTTGACTCGAAGTCAATAATAGCTACGGTAATGCTGCTTACAGTCTTGATCTCCCTGGTGACCTTTGCCTTTGCACTCTTCTTTGCAGCAGGGGGCTTGTCAGCTTCTTTACCACTGACAGCGCAGGCTGCAACAAGCAGCGCTGCTATAACGATCGATAGAAACCATGAAGTTTTCATAATTGTCTCCTTTCACTGTGACAAATTGTTTAATTCTTTTGGGAATCACTAATTTTATCTGCAAACTTTAAGAGATTTTTAAATAAAATCCGAAATCTTGGGTCGTCACCATCGGTAACAGGTAGCTGACAATGAATTGTAACCTGGTCTTTCTCTTTGATAGTACATAGGTAACTATAGATATTCTTCTTATCTCTCATTACTTCAGTAACATAGGAATCTATGGACCTGCCTTTATCTTTTTTTCTCTTGATTTTTACGTAGATAGCATTGTCCACCATATTCATTATATCACGCCTGGTTAGCCCCTGCAGCAAAGGAGAATTAGGATCGCAGACCACGCTTTTAGATCGATTGTTTTCTTTTGGAATTTCGAGTTTGGCATTTTTCAGTAACTCTTTCTGCCTCAAGAAAATAATCACAGGTTCAGTTTCAACAGACATCAGGTGGTGAGTAATCACTTGCATATTCTTCGGGTTAACATACTGACCGATGAAGACAATATCCGGCGTCCCAAAATCTCTGGCTGCCTGAAAAGTAGCATCTGTAGCTGTGACTTCCAAGTCCCTAAAAAACCTTTGCAATTTGCCTGATGTGTCAAATGTCCATATCACTTTACTACTTATAGATTCTTTCGAGTAGGGAGCAATCGGAGGCCACAAAGTGAAGGGTTTTGCCTTCGCCTCGATGAACTGGCCGTCTATGAATAACTCAGCCCGGCAGCGGACATCTGTCTTACTGTGGACATCAGGAAATGTAAGTTCGAAAAGGGCTGGTTTCTTTTTGGTTACAGGCAAGGTCTGTTTTCGCACAAGTGTATCAGCAACATATATGCTTACCTTCAACCGATAATCGCCCTCAATTTTGGCTTTGCTCGTCAATTTCATAGTTAGATTCATTTTGCCGGGGGTATAAATTGAATCTTGCCTCAAAGTCATTTCGAAAAATGACGCTCTACACGGCTGCGGCAGCAATAAGTATATTGCCATCAGCACACAACAGACTACCGTAGTTCTCGTTTTCATAATCCGTCCCCTATTAAATATTAGACATTGACTTGGCTACAGCATCTATGTTTACCCAGTCGCCGTTGGCCCGCATACGGACAAGTGAAGTAAACACATTATCTGCAACTATACTACTTCCACTTGCCTGTGAACCGCTATCGACCTGTGCATTTATCTCTACCGCAATTGTGCCATCGTTCCTGAGTATCGGTTTGAGAGAGATGTCTATAGCTGAAGTGTCAGCGAAAGGCACCTGAAAGCTGGCCTGTTGGTTAGAAAATGTAACTATGTCGAAATATCGGCTCTTTGCGTTTTGCTTCTCTAAATTTACTACCAACCGCACGATGACCACTTTACTGGTGTCCGTTGTCCGGGCTGTTTGGCCATCGATGCCGATTTCAGCATCATCGCCAGAGCCGACCACGATCCAGGGTGAATGCTGCCCGAACAGTTGACGCACATTCGAGAAGGTTGTGCTTAGCTGATTCAACTGGGTCTGGCTAAGTAGGCCCTGGTTTGTACTTGTGAGTTGTTTCCGCCAATGACCTTTGGCACGTTGAGCAAAGCCAATCGTGTAGATTAAGAGTCCTAAGGTTATAAGCAAACATGCCGCCAGTGCTAATGCTATTCGACGCCAGAAAGCAACATTTTTACTGAGCTGCGTGGCTTGGGGCAAAGGCAACTCTCCGCTGTTAATCTTGCGGTCGATGCGAGTTCGTAAAGCCTGCCAGGAGTCAGGAGGTTCGATTTCTCCGTGAGCGTCTTTAAGAATTGCATCGATTATATTATCGTTTTTTTTGTTGGTATTCATTATATTAATATTACCCTTTTTCTAAACCAAATTTTGCAGTCTGGCTCGCAGCCATTTTCTTGCCGCATCCAGGTGTCTGGAAGCAGAGGCCTCCGAGCAACTCAATACTCCGGCAGCATCTTTTTGTGTAAGGCCTTCCATAAAAACCAAAATGGTTACCAATCGCATCTGCTCCGGCATTTCCTGCAGATGCCTTTGGATAATCATTGCTTTTTCCTTGCTCGATAACACTTCGAACGGCTGGGTGTTCTTGTCCTCAGCGAGTTCAACCGCAGCACCATCCGGGCTTTTTGTACCAAGTGTGTTCTCGCGTTTGCTTTCTTTAATACGCTTTCGTAACAAATTTGAGGCTATCGTAAAAATCCATCCTTTAAAGCAGTTGCCATCCTTTAATTTTCTTATACTGTTTAATGCTCGTAAAAACGTCTCTTGGCAAACTTCATCAGCATCATGGTGGTTTCCTGTGTACTGATATGCAAAGCGGTATATATTTTTGTAATACCGGTTTATCAACGAGCCGAAAGCGGCTTTGTCGCCTGCCTGGCTTGCTCCCACAAGTAATACTTCATTCATACATTCTTTCCAAAGAATCAAACAGTGCGTCAAAATCCACGCAG
>CAZWKM010000078.1:0-6341 GCA_964634165.1 uncultured Pirellulales bacterium
TACGCATACTGCGGGTTACTACCATATCGATAAACATCGTTCCAAGCACAGGTGTGCGGATTTTTATAAAATCTATCACCCGCCGGCCGGTTAACGTCCCGGCCCAGTAATATAATGCCATTGACCCTAATATTACCACTGTAACGACACCCGTCATCACCTGGAAATCACCCAATACCGAGCTTGCGCTAACCAGTATTTGAGTGATTTTTGGCAGCGCGGCTCCTCTGGCTTCATAAATTTTCGTAAATCTCGGCAAAACAAAGAACATCAGCGTCCCTGTCGCTATCACAGCCATTATCGCCATTATAAATGGATAGGTAAGTGCCCCTTTGATGCGTTTACGGGTTTCAGCTTCGAAGTTTAGATAGCCGCTGAGCACCCTGAGCATTTCAGCCATTTTGCCGGACGCTTCCGAGGCCCTGACCATACTGATAAACATCGAATTGAAAACTTTCGGATAGCCGGACAGAGCTTTTGAAAAATTTTCACCGCTCTTGACCTCTTCCGCCACATCCATAATTATCATTCTAAATGTGCCTTGTTCAGCTTGCTCTGCAATAGCATCCAGAGCATCGCTAAGCACCACCCCGCTGTCAAGCATCACTGATAGCTGCGTCGTGAACAGTATCAGCTCCGCCTGTTTTACTTTTGCCGTATAGGGCTGCCGCCGCGCCGGGACTGCAGCTTGTGACCTGGCCGCGAGACGCTCATTTTGCGTTTGGGAACCCGCGGGCTTTGCAGCGTCCCGCTCACCTGTAAAATCAACCTTTTCTGTAGTTTCTGTTGTTGACACAGCCATTTACTTACCATTTACTATTGACTCCGCCACACGGACGGCGGATCTTCGATATTTGATATTGTTTTCAAAATCATAAATCCAAAATCCAAAGTCCAATCAAAAGTCAATATTCAATCGTCAATTTTCAATTGCTTCGGTTGTTCTCAATACTTCCTCGATGGATATAATGCCCGCTTTTACCTTTTCAATCCCGTCTAATTGCAAAGGAACCATTCCAGTTTTAAGCGCCCTGGCTCTCAATTTTTTCAAACTTGCCTGTTCATTAACCATTTCCATAATTTCCTCATTCGGCACAAACAGCTCGTGAATGGCAATTCGGCCGGCATAGCCGGTGTTCCGGCATTTTTTACAACCTACACCGCGACAAAATTTCACAGCCTGCCCGCTCAACTTTTCAACCGCCTTTTTTATACTCACGGACGGCTCATAGTCTGTCTTACAATTCGGACATATCTTTCGCACCAGTCGCTGAGCCAAAACAGCAATCAGCGAAGCACTTACAAGATAAGGGGCAACGTTCAAATCCAGCAAACGCGTTACCGCTCCGGGCGCATCATTTGTATGCAGAGTTGACAGAACCAGATGGCCCGTCAGAGCCGCCTGAACCGCGATATTGGCTGTCGCTTCATCGCGAATTTCGCCAACCATTATTATATCCGGGTCCTGCCTTAACAAACTTCGCAGCGCCGTCGAAAATTCAAAGCCGGCGCCTTTGTTTACTTGAAACTGATTTATACCCGCTATATTGCACTCCACCGGGTCTTCAACCGCACAGATGTTAACCTCTTCGCTATTTAACTCGGTAAGAGCCGCATAAAGGGTGGTATTTTTTCCTGAACCGGTCGGCCCCGTTACCAAAACTATGCCGTTCGGAGATTGTATTACTTCCCTGAATAGCTGCAGGTTTTCATAGGTAAATCCAAGCGATTCAAGATTGAAAAGCACCTTCTGGGGGTCGATAATTCTGATAACTACCTTTTCGCCAAAGTTGGTCGGCATAACCGATACCCGCAAATCGATTGGCCTGCCTTCTACTAAAACGTGAATCCCGCCGTCTTGCGACAGACGCCGCTGAGCAATGTCCAGTTCAGCCATAATCTTGACACGCGAAACAATCGCCGAATGCATCTGATGGGGCGGACGTATCCTCTCATACATCCTGCCGTCGACTCTGTATCGGACCCGTAGTTTTTTATCGTCCGGCTCGATATGAATGTCGCTTGCGTTCTCCCGCACGGCGTTGTAAAGCAAATAATTGACCAGTTTTACAACCGGCGATTGGCCGGCTATCTCCTCAAGATTGCTTATATCCTCCGTGATATTTTCTATCAGTGTAAAATCTTCCAGTCCCTCATCATCGATAATATCATCAATGACAAAGACATTAGCCGCTGGCAAATATGTCTGCAGCGTAGCTTTGATATCCTTGGTCGTCGAACAGACTACCTGAACCTTACAGCCGCTTATACGCTCTATTTCATCCATCAAAAACACATTCGTCGGCTCGCTCACCGCCACCGTAAGCCCATCTCCAACCTTAAACAGCGGCAATACGATATGTTCTTCGAGAAATTCCCTTGGCAGAATCTCAAGTGTCTTTGCGTCACATATTTTCGGACTAACCTGCGCATAAGGCACGCCGTACGCCTCCGCAAGCGCCGAGGCTATCTGATTTTCCGTACAATAATTCATCTCGACCAGAAGCTCGCCGAGCAGTCTGCAGTGGCCCTTCTCTTTCTGTTCAGCCAGGGCCTTTTCAATCTGCTCAGCCGTCACAACACCGCGCGCCAGCAGCAGCTGCCCAAGCCGCATTTTGTTTTCCACCGCTATTTGACCCATAGCTTTACCTGTTGATAATTGATAATTCAACAATCAATGGCTTTCTCTACGCAAAACTCTTTACCGCCTCGGTAAGTTCGGCGTAGCGATCGAATTCATTCTCAAGCCGGGTGATTTCCAAAATCTTCGCGCAGTTTTCATCAAGCCCCGCTAATCTAATCTCGGATTTGTTCTCGCTGCAGTAGTCCCGCGACCACAACAATTTTTCCAGTCCCTCACTATCAATAAACCCCACGCCGCTCATATCGAGCACAATGCCGGCCTTGTGTGTGGCAATTATATCGGTGATTGTATTTTGGAACAGCTCGACAAAATCACCGTCCAGATCACCCTGCAATTCAACGACCGTTATATTATTATAATCTTGTGTTTTTATCCTCATCTGATTAGAGTCCCCACGGCAGCAGTGCCATATTCTACAGAACTGCTTCTCCTATAAATTTCGCTGAAACTGTCCCGCATAATGTCCCAGAGCTGATAGACGTCGCTGTTGATAAACACTCTGCCGACTTTCTCGTCAAACTGTGTGCCCAATCCTCTCTCTATTTCCGCCAGTGCTTGTTCTACGGTCAGTGCATCTCTATAAGTTCGTTTTGATGTCATTGCGTCAAAACTATCCGCCAATCCAACAATTTTGCCTGTCAGTGGTATCTGCTCGCCGACTAAACCGTTGGGATATCCCTTGCCGTCGACCTGCTCGTGGTGACACAGTACGCCCGGCACAATATCACGCATCTGTTTTATTTCACGTAAAATACCCGCCCCTATCGATGGATGCTTTCTTATACGGCTGAGCTCCTGCTCGGTTAGTTTACCCTGCTTGCATAATACCGCTTCGTCTATTCCTATTTTTCCTATATCGTGCAGCAATCCAGCCAGATAAATCTTGTGTATTTGGTCCTCTTCCAATGCCTCTTCTTCGGCGAGCCTCTCCGCAAGCCATCGTGAGATAAATGCAACCCTTTCAGAATGGCCACGCGTGTACTGGTCTTTGGCATCAATACTGCTTGTTAGTGCCTTCAATGAACCTATAAATAATTCTTCGAGGTCTTTGAACAGCCGGCCGTTCTCGACAAACACCGCGCATCCATTGGCCACCGAGTTAAATAGTTTTACGTCGGTGCTGTCGAAATCCTGCTTGTCGATTCTGTTTATTGCAACCATCAGCCCTATTACGCAGTTGCCATCTTGGGTTCTTTCTGCAAAGTGGGATTCCACCCTGTCTTTACCAAATAAAGGTACCGTAATAATATTTTTTATGCTGCCCGGCCAATCATATTTGAAAGGCGAATCCACTTCGCTGTCCAGCAGTGCCTCTTTACCGCTGTTTATTTCCTCCACCAACCAGCTGTGTAAGACAGCAGCCATCCGCTCATCTATATCTATCAATCCCGACCCGGCGGTCACAACCAACTGCTTTTCGTTCTCTATAGTTTTTTCCAGCACTACTGCGATACCTTCGACGGGGACAATCTCGGTTAAGCTGTCACAAGCGATTTGCAGAAAGTTGGCGTCCGGCTCGGTAACTTTCATATTTGTGCTGAGCTTGTGAAGCAGCACCAGCTCCTCGTATGTTTGCGCCAACTCAGTGCCGACCATTTCAATTTGTTCTTCGGCCTCTGCCTCGGCTTGAAAGTTCTCTGCTAAAAGCCCAAGCATTTCACCCAAAATCGATTCTTGATTCGAGTATTCGGTATCCAGGTCGATCAGGGCTGCTCCAACAGCTTCGCTGCCCCGTTTTAGAACGGCAGCCAAAACCGGATTTGTTTCGCCAAATCGGCAAATTTGCGTCTCTGTCCCGGCGCAGCTTCCTTCACCTTCTTTGTTTAAAGCTCGCCGACTTGCATCTATCAAGTGTTTCCGGCCACTTTTGAATTTACCCCCCTCGCACAGCAAGACAAGCTCCCCGTCGGCGTTACAAACTGCAAAATTAACGCCGAATTTATTTACCTTACCGCCGAACCTCTCCAACTTACGTAGTTGTGGCGAACTTAAACTTTTCCTGATTGTGTCCAATTTCGTATTTTGCATCTCGTATTTCGTATTTCGCTTCACGCCTCACGATTAACTACCGCCCTCTGATATAGAATATCTTCGATGTTTTCCAACAACTCCCTGGGGCTGAACGGCTTGCTAAGACACCCCGATATCTGCAAATCTTGCTCTTGCTCTTTTGAAATAGCAAAACTTCTGGCTGTCAGCAAAATCACCGGTATATCTTTTGTCTCCTCGTTCTGCCGAATTTTCTCCACAAGCTCCAGTCCTGTCATAGCCGGCATCTGAAAATCCGTAACGATAATATCCGGCTTCTCCGCGCAAGCCAGCTCAAAGGCCTCAGCGCCGTTCGTTGCCGTTACAACCTCATAACCGTTATTACGAAGCTTTATCGCCGCCACGTAAACGATATGTATCTCGTCGTCCACAACCAAAACTTTCTTTTCCGCCATTGTTCTGCCTCCTCAATTCTTGGCGTTTAGCGTATGATTTTTTCCCTGTCCGCCGTCCGCTGTTTTTACACTACTGCTTCGACTGCTCCTCTCGTTGCCAAAGGCAGCTCAAAGCCAAAAGTGCTCCCCACGCCGGGCTCACTTGCAACAAACACCCGGCCATCGTGAACCTTTTCGATTATTTGTTTAACAAGGTTAAGGCCCAACCCTGTCCCTTTTGCGCAACTTTCGTTTGCACCAACCCTGTAAAATTTATCAAAGACATGCTCGATTTCATCTTCAGGAATTCCAACTCCCGTATCAGTTATGCTAACTCGTGCTATGTCTGCGGTTTCATCGACCTCGGTCTCAATTTTTATCGAACCCCCACCGGGAGTATACTTAACGGCATTACTTAGCAGATTGATAATAACCTGCGAAATCATATCCTTATCTGCATACACCTGGTCGAAAACAATCGGCTTTTGTGCAATAATCTCGATATTCTTTTCTTCAGCGTAACTTTTTATCATTTGCAACTGTTCTTCTATCAGTATTGTCAAGCTGAGAGGCGCCCTTTCTACCTTTATCAGGCCGGACTCTATTCGTGAAGTATTCAGAATGTCTTCAATCAGACGATTCAACCTTTGTGCCTGACTTTGAATCACCGAGTAAAACTCTTTTCTCATCCGGCCGTCTTTCGCCTCACCGTCAAGCAGCATTTCCGAATAGGCGCTGATAGATGCAAGGGGCGTTTTCAATTCGTGTGAGACCTGACTTACAAAATCATTTTTCATTTGTGATATTTCCTTCTCGCGCGTAATATCGTGCAGCACCGCTACGACCCCGCAAATCTGCCCCCTCTCATCGTAAACACACGAAACAATGCAATCGAAAGTTCTCGACTTTCCGTCTTCCGGTATCCCTATTTTGCGGTCTTTTTGGGGCTTCCCTGAAAATTCGATTTCCCGTCTCGTCGCCCGTACTTTACTTTGTCTGCTTTGGCGCAAGATATCTACAAATTCATTTTTACCTGCGTCCGTCTTTTCGCTAAAGACAAGCTCGCCAATGGGTCTCTGCTGCGAACTCCTGAAATCAAAATTGAAAAGCCTGCCGGCCGCCTCGTTTGCCATCAATAACCTGTCAAATTCATCAATCACAATAACGGCATCGCGGATGCTGTATATAATCGCCTCAATGTTTCTTTTCTGTCGCTGCGTTAGTTGAATCTGAATTTGCAAATCCTCGATTTGCTTTTCGAGCTCACCTATTAC
>CAZWKM010000078.1:6441-7821 GCA_964634165.1 uncultured Pirellulales bacterium
TTCCCCCAGCCAGCTTTAGCCAATACCAGCCAAGCCAAATCACGCCCACAGCCCCGATGATGTAGCACACCAGCACAACGGGGGCGCGTTGCACATAGCCGACAAAACGCCAACCCTCTTCCGTGCCAGAGTCCAACCACCCGGCGAGGCCCCCTATGAACAGACTAACTGCCACAATGCCTGTAACTATCACATATAAGTCTCTTCTAAGCTTCAAACCTACAGTTCCAATCTTTTTCAACCTTCAATTTACGATTTAATTTCCAGCCGATAATCACCAATCCTGGATGTCTTTTCCTTTGGCCAGGAAATCTCCCAGTTCGCTGCTGGGATTTATTTGCAGTGCCTTTTTGTATGCTCGTTCGGCCTTGTTCGTTTGGCCGAGCTGCTCATAGCATCTTGCCCTCATAAGCCACGAAAAACCCGCGTTCTTCCTATCCGTTGCTATCCTTCCAAAGCTCCTGAGCGCCGCGGCGTAATCGCCCTTCGCATATTGAGCACAGCCAACCAGTGCAATCGCATCAGTATAGCCCGGCTGCAAAGCCAACGCCTTTTGCCCACATGTAAACGCCCTGTTTGGCGCGCCTGCACCCAATGCCGCCTGACCCATTTTCACCCAAATCTCAGCGTTGTCCCTCTCCTCGACGCTTAATTGGCTGTAGCAACTAACAGCCCTGCCATATTGGCCGCCGTTCATACTGCACAGTGCCGTCACCTGCAGATACAATTTCTTTTTCTGCTCATCCCGGCACTGCTTGAACAGACTATCGAAAATCTCTGCCGCCTCGTCCCACTTGCCGCTGAATACATAGCAATACCCAAGCGATTCAGCTATGTCGCCGTTATCACCTGTCATAAGCATTGCTTTCTTGTAAAGCTCGATAGCTCGCTCGTTTTCGCCCATCCGGCCCATCAATTCCGCCGCCGCGACTTTCAACGACACATCGCGCGGCAGAGCCGACATTTTCCGGGTCAGTAGCTTTACGGCCTCGGAGTAATTGTTCCGGGCAGCCTGTACGTCAGCAACGGCGAGGATGTAATCGACGTTTGTCGGTTCCAGCGACAAGGCCTTTTCGTAATGCGTGTAAGCTTTTTCGTAGTCTCTGTTTTCTTCTGCGGCTACACCCAGCCAGTACCAGCTTTCGTGAAGCTTTTCATCCAATTCGAGAGCAAAACTAAGCTGCCCAATTGCCTCATCGCGCCGACCATTTTCCAGAAGCAGCTTTCCGTACAGCCCTCGAGCTGCAGCATTGTTAGGGTCGGTACTAAGGCACTCTTGTACGGCTTTGACCGCCCGGTCATAGTTTCCCGCTTCTGCCTGCTGCTGTGCGAGCATTAGCTTTATTCGAGCGGACGTCTTGTCCCATCTTTGCCTGGCAG
>CAZWKM010000079.1:0-7802 GCA_964634165.1 uncultured Pirellulales bacterium
GGCGGCCTCGGCGCTGGCCGGGCGGCTGGAAGTTCCCTTGATGTTCTTTGACGGATCAACCGGACTTTCCTCGGCGGCTCTTGACGTTATCGACAACGATCTCCAATGCTCCACGGCCCTGACGGTCAGCGGCAACAGTACCGTGACCAGTCAGCTCTCCGGCATCGGCGTTTCCCAGACTTCCCTGGCTGATGATAAAGAAATAATAACATGGATGGGTAATAATGGATATCCGGTCGATTATCTGGCAACCACTAACGTTAAGGACCGCACAATAGGTAATGCACCTAAATCATCGCTGGCAGCAGCTTTACTGGCAGCCGGGAGAAACGGCGCTGTAGCACCTTTATCATACGATGCTGATTTCAATCATCCATTCATGCACAGCAGTGAGACAACATCACGTCCCACAGGCGCCGCGATCAGTGCCGATGGCAATTATCTGCTGGGCACAATGACCCTCAATGGCGGCACCTATAACTATGTAATAACCTTATCAAACACGGGTCGAGATTTTGCAGACCAGGTAAATATTGATTTTAATCATAATGGCAATTATGGGGACACAGGAGAGTTAATCCAGCGTGCTGATATCGTAGATATCAACGGTAAACGCTATTCTGTTGGTATTAATACATACAACGGAAGCTGGTATGGAGATCTCAGGTTCACCTATCCATGTTATGAACAGATCAATGAGGACCTGGCTCAGTTTTACGACAAGATTGGTCACCACCCGAAATATCTGGCAATAGTAGGTTTCACAGATGTGTTCCCATTTGGGATTACTTACAGTATGATGTATAACGATGTTGATTACCATATTACAGACCAAGTATTTGCTAACGTAGATAGTGATCCGTTTTATGAGATTGCAACAGGTCGAATGGTTGGCGAAGATGTCACCTTTATCACCTTGTTTGCCGCACGTTGTCTGACATATAGCGATCTGGTCGATCTTTCCTGGGCTCAAAATATGTGCCACATTTGCCCCATTGGGGCTGAATTTCGATCCAGATTTTACGCGACGCCGAATCAGTTTGAAAATTGCGGTTTCAATGTTGACAATTGGTATGCCGTATCTCCACAAGATCGTACCAAATATGGGGTATTTGTTCAAGATGAACACGGCTGGCCTTTTGGTATCGAACCTCCGACACATGGCCTTATCGCCCCTTGTGTAGTTGAGACGGGAGGCTGTAATATAGGAGCTGTTGATGAAAACTATTATGGCAGTTCCTGGCGAGACTGGAAGACTTTTAACGCTGTTGTGCTGGCCAGGCAAGGTGCTATATGTCTTAATGCCTCTGTTCGCGGAACACCCGCGACTAAAGACTTTGGCAGAGACAACTTCTACAAAGCAATTTTGTATGATGGCGCCACACTGGGCGAAGCACGTTTACATGAATTGAATTCAATGATTATAAATCAGAGTCACTATTATCATATTAATGGAAATGTGTTTTATGGCGATCCGGCCGTAAAAATATATACGCCACCGGTTAATCCAACTTATGATGCCGCCCATGTTACAGCAAACGGCAACACTTTGACAGTCCATGCACCTGACATATATTGGGTGGACTTTGCTGAGATATGGTTTGACCCCAACGGCAGATATATCTATGCTGCTCCCGGATTAAGTGGCAGTATTTATGATTATAGCGGCGACGACCCCGCACAAACATTTATTGCCACTTATACGACCGACCTCCAGATAACCAGTATGACGCAAGAATCAGGTGTACCCAGCCCGCTTGGCTGGAAAAATGCTTTATACATGATTGACGAACACTATGACAATACCCGGACCATTTACTGGCAAGTCAGATTTGATGATTTTAATTATGAAAACGGCGTATTTAATCAGACAATAAACGAGATTGATTACACTATCGTCGGCTATTTGCCCGGTGATTTTGATCTTGATGGCAGTGTGGATTACAGGGATATGATGGTGTTCGCAAAAAAATGGCTTTATGAGACGGTTTTATTAGCCGAAGACCTGAACAGAGACGGAATTGTCAATTTCACCGATTTTGCCACTTTTGCCGAGAATTGGCTGGAATATAATAGATTACCCAGTCAGGCGAGCAATCCGCATCCAGCCGATGGCGTTACAGGCGTCAGTAGAACCGCTGATTTGAGCTGGACGGGGGCTTTTGCCAAATCACACGATGTGTACTTCGGCACAACCAATCCGCCGCCGTTCATACACAACCAGACTGCTAAAACGTTCGATACCGGCACAATGGCTCTGGCCACTACGTACTACTGGCGTATTGATGGGGTCAATGCCTGGGGTAAAACCACCGGTACAGTCTGGAGCTTCACGACTGAGTTGGGCCCACCGCCGCCCTAAGAGTGCTCTATCAGATATGATTTGAGGAGTTGTCATTGCGAGGCCTTTAGACCGAAGCAATGTCAAATATTTTTAAGCCATTTGCGTTGTAAGCGTTTTTTGCTCGAATGCAAAGGCCGAATTGAGTTGAAAGTGCTATTTTTCTATCCATTTTAGAACTGCCTGTGTTGAAATCGAAATTTATTGTTTTGACTTTTCAATTGCTGCCGGCGCACCGAAAATACCTTTGAGATGCTTGATATCAAACTTGGGTTTACGGTCGTAGGTGTAAATGCCGTTGACTTCCTGCTCAACGTCGGTCAATTGCGTGTAGGTAAACCCTGAAATATGTGGATGTGCGAGCAGGATGTCCGTCAGAGCTTTAATCCGTTCCTCGACCTGCTCTCTGGACTTGCCGTATCCCCATCTGTTTCGTCCCCTGCCGGCCTTTTCTGGATGGTTAACGTAATCTTCCGTCCAGAAGGTACCGCCGTATTCATCTACGACATAGGGTTGCCCTTCATAGGGAACCGATGTTTCTGAAGACTGCACAAAGGCGGTCTGGGGGGAATCAGTATCTACACCTGTGTAACGCTCGCGAAAAGTGTCGGGGTTCTGGTCGTAGTCATGTACGGTGAAGATGTCGGTCTCCACGTGCACATAGCCGCTGGCATCATTAATCGGGCGGGTTGGGTCGAGCGCCCGCGTTATGGCCACGAGGGATTTAACCGAGCGGCTATACGCCTCATAATTGTTTCTCGCAGCCCCAGACGTTTCATTCAATGGTGTCCACGCCACAATCGAAGGGTGGTTGCGGTCACGCAAGATGGCGTCTCGCCATTCGCGTTCCAGATTGAGGACTCCCTGTGGGTTGCCAAACGAGTGGGCTCTGCCCCAATCGGCAAATTCTCCCCACGTGAGGTATCCCAGCTTGTCAGCCCAATAGTGAAAGCGCTCTTCAAAGACCTTCTGGTGCAGGCGAGCACCGTTAAACCCGGCTGCCATCGACATTTCGATATCCGCCTTCAATGCCGCGTCGCTGGGGGCCGTCCAGATGCCATCCGGATAGAAGCCTTGGTCGAGAACAAACCGCAGAAAAATCGGTTTGTTATTCAGATAGAAACGATTACCTTCAATGTGGAACTTGCGCAGGCCCGCATAGCTCATCACCGAATCAACGACCTTGCCGCCGTCGAGCAGTTCCAGCCGAAGGTCATAGAGATAGGGTTCACCTGGGCTCCAGGGTCGCGGCTTCCTAATATTGAGAATAGCCGTACTGCCGCTTTTAGCTGGGACACTTTTGGAAGCGAGCTTCTTGCCATTCGGCGTCAGCAGGGTTGCACGGAACTGAAGACCCCGGTTATATTCCTTTACCGTCGGAGTAACAATAAAACGTTTTCCATCCAGATCAGGGGTGATGTGAACGGATTCAAGAAATTGTTGAGGCCTTGCCTCCAGCCAGGCGGTTTGCCAGATTCCAGTTACGCGGGTGTAATGTACGCCGTACGACTCGCGCCGAGTGCTTTGCTTACCCGACGGCTGAACTTCAGAGCGCACATCATCAAAGGCATAAACGACGAGAGCGTTTTCGCCCTTTTTGATTGCATCAGTTATCTCGAAGGCAAATGAGACGCTGCCGCCATAGTGGCGGCCAACAGGTTTCCCATTGACCCAGGGGAGGCATTCGTAATCCACGCCGCCAAAATGCAGAAAGATACGTTTGCCCTTCCAAGTTTTCGGCAGAGTAAAAGTTCGGTGGTACCAGACGGCTTTTGTGAAATCCGTATGTCCAATGCCGGATAACTTGCTTTCCACGCAGAAGGGCACGGTTATTTTCTTGTTGAGTTTAGATGGTTTATTCTGCCAATTGTCTTTGATGCCGACGACGTTGGGGTCCATCGCAAAGTCCCAATCACCATTCAGATTGAACCAGGCATCTCGTCTAAACTGGGGCTTTGGATGTTCGGGACGTGGGATTTGGCCTGTTACAGAATCTGAATTACAAATATTAATCCCTATTGTTAGAATGAAGAGGATGAAGTGTTTTGAAGGTCTGCTAATGAGTTTCATTTTGTGTCTCCTAACGGACGGTTTTCTTGCTCCGCCTATGTCGGACTCAAACCTACTAATTGAGGCCGCGGTATTTGAAGCTCTTGAAAATAACTTTATTACAAAATTTCAGGGCAATGTGGTTTTTGTTCCATTTGACACTTGTGTGCAGCCGGGAGCGCCAGTAAGTGAGCGTTTTACCCCGTTTGACCGCTGCACCACCAATTATACCATCCCTGCAATGCAACAGCAAGCCGGATTCTGCGTGACCTTGTCTTGTTTATTAAGGATTGGCTAAAACAAACAATATGGACCACGGTTTTCCCTCTTTTGCTCTTGACTTGCAACTAAGTTGCAACTGTATTTGTGGTCATCATGACTAAAATACCGACTTCTCCAGTTAGCTTTTCCTTGCGAACCTTTTGGTTATTGTTTAGAATTGGTCGTGGTCATTTCCTGATTGGTCGAATATATTTTCTACTTAGAAGCGGCGTGGATGAATGACGAAAAACCTGAGTTGGAGGCGAAGGATGGAATTTAAATGGTTCAAATGTCCTGCATGGTGTGGAATCATAATAGCAGCTTCGGCTCTGTCAGCCGTGGCGGGCGAAACACTATTCAACGGCATCACGCTGCCCGACCCGTGGCCCCCCAATGTTAAGAAGTTGACACGAGAGCCGATGCAGGTGCTATATCTGGAGAACCCACCGGCAGTTATCCCTATCGACGTCGGTCGGCAATTGTTCGTGGACGATTATCTCATCGAAGAAACCTCTTTGAAGCGCAGCTACCACAGACCAAAATATCACCCCGATAACCCAATTCTAAAGCCGGACAAGCCCTGGGAGTGCGAAGACGCTGCGCGGGCAGCCGCTCCTTTTAGCGACGGCGTTTTCTATGACCCGAAGGATAAACTGTTC
Organism: uncultured Pirellulales bacterium; assembly: GCA_964634165.1. Taxonomy (GTDB): domain Bacteria; phylum Planctomycetota; class Phycisphaerae; order Sedimentisphaerales; family Anaerobacaceae; genus JAUVYQ01. The sequence continues at coordinate 5,311 of CAZWKM010000079.1, forward strand.
AAGATGTGGTACATGGGCGGCTACATCGCCAGCACCTGTTTGGCCACCAGCCGGGATGGGCTTCATTGGGAAAAACCGTCCTTTGACGTCCGACCGGGCACGAACGAAGTGCTCAGCCACCGTGATGTCGAACCAGCCAGCGGCGGGCGGTACCGCGATTCGAGTACCGTGTGGCTTGATCAAGAAGATCCAAATCCACAGCACCGTTACAAAATGTTTGTGACGACACCAATACCTCAGAGATGGAGCCTCGCCTTACGCTGCTCTAAAGATGGCACTCACTGGTCTGAACCCGTGGCCGTCAGCGCCACTAAGATTGGTGACCGCACAACGGTGCACTACAATCCGTTTCGTAAGAAATGGGTTTTCGGCCTGCGTATCAGCCAATCGGGCGTAGGGCGGTCACGCGCCTATTTTGAGCATTCTGATGCAATCACCGGCACTAAACAGATTGCCGGTGGCGCTGTGCTCTGGCTGTGCGCCGATCGCTTTGACCCGCATCATCCCGACCCCAAATACAGTAATATCGAGCCTCAGCTTTATAATCACGATGCCGTAGCGTATGAGAGTCTTATGCTGGGGCTTTTTTCTATCTGGCAGGGACCACCCAATAGCGAGTGTGCCAGACTGAAGATTCAGAAACGCAATGAAGTGCTGGTTGGTTTCAGCCGCGACGGCTTCCATTGGCACCGTCCTGACCGGACTCGGTTTCTTACTGTCAATCCAACTAAAGGCGCGTGGAATTGGGGCAACGTGCAGAGTGCAGGTGGCTGTTGTCTCATAGTAAGAGACAAACTGTACTTTTACGTCAGTGGCCGAATGCTTGGTGACCGCTTTTGGGACGGCAACTGCTACACCGGCCTGGCCATTATGCGACGTGATGGGTTTGTCTCTATGGATGCAGGCCACGAATTTGGCACACTAACTACTCGGCCGGTGAAATTCAAAGGCAAGCACCTATTCGTCAACATTAATAATCCTGACGGCGAACTGCGTGTGGAAGTCTTGACCAAGGATGAAAAGCCAATCAAGGGTCTATCTCTTAAAGATTGTAATCCGATTTCCACAGACAGCACAATCCAGCAAGTAATCTGGAAAGGTGGAAAAGACCTTTCGTTTCTGGCGGGAAAGCCAGCGAGATTCAAATTTCATTTAAGAAATGGCAAGCTGTATTCCTTTTGGGTCAGCCCGGACAAATCCGGGGCCAGCTACGGCTATGTGGCCGCGGGCGGACCAGGCTTCACCGGGCCCAGGGATACGGTAGGCAGGGCGGGTTATAAGTAGCAGGGCGGGTAGCCCATGACATAAACGCTTGGAACAGAGTATCTTGAGCTTTTCCAAGAGCGTCAACTTTCATAAGCTGTCCGTGATCCGCAGGACGCCTTTTGGCGGGACTCCATAGGAGAGCAAATTATGAACCTATGCTTATCGCTAGGTTTCTTCCTGTCTTACGCCGTGATAGGTTCTCAGAACATATTCGAATTTTTTCGCTGACCTCGGCTCCAAGATAAGCGTGAACTTAACCGTATCGAGGTCCACTTTCTCGAATTTGTCAAACTCACCGCTTTTTTCCAGGTCCCAATATTGCGTATTGAAGTTGCGCTGAATCTCGACCTTGACGCCAATCTCGCGAGTGTTTCTTACTTTAATTTTGAATTTGCGAATCTCATCCCAGCCGGAGATGTTATCGCGACGGTCGAACCGGTAGTTCTCCGTCCTGTAATCCATAAGTGTCGGCTCGACAACAACGTTGCCGACCGCACCAAGGTTAAGCTCCACGTCCTCATCCACAGGAATATATTTGAAATTAGACTGGCCCGTATAACCCAGATGCTGCTGCTCGTCAACGCCCCTATAGACCTTCAGCATCCCGCCGGGGATTGGCGTCTTGCCGAGCTTATGTTCCTCGTCATTTTTGAAACTGAGAAAACGGACAACGGAATTGCCGTAACGCTCTCGCTCGTATTTATACAGATTCACCACCGGCACCTCGTCAACATCAAAACTTAGCAGCCGTTTCGACCAGCCGGTAGGTATCGTCTCTGTTCCTTCAATCGTATAGAGAAAATACTCACTCAGCCCTTCCTTCTTGATTTCCTTTGGTCTCAATTCTTCTGCCAATTTCTCCACAGTCTTAAGCTCAGCCCAATGCCTCGCGAAAGTTAATTCCTTTGGGTACGGCACGACTACCTCGCCTGGCTTGCCGTAAGGATATTGTCGCCGTGCAAGGTCTGCTATTCGGTCGAGTATGTGAACTTTGCCCACAATCAGTCGCGTCTGAGCGTTCTCATAATCTTCACCACTGTTATTGGTTACTCGCACATAGCCCTGTAAGCGCATCGTCTTTTCATCTTCGGTCAGCGTTCCCATATAAAACGCCCGCCAGGAAAGGCCGCTGGTCAGATACGTAATCTCTACCGGCACCTTGCCGCTTACGCCGCTTTTGATATTCCAAAGCCCAAGGTTCCTTACCCTCGGCGGATAAGTCAAAT
>CAZWKM010000080.1:0-7789 GCA_964634165.1 uncultured Pirellulales bacterium
GCATGTTTGCACTTACAATATTGCATGGTTAAATGGTAACTGGTTAAATGGTTACTGGTAAATTCGGCAGGATTGCCGGAGCAACAACCAATCACACAGCTTACCTGATTGCGTTTAAAGTGATAGGTGTCAAATGAAACATAATCAATGGTTCATTGCGTCCCCCGCTGCTTCGTTTTGGCGAAGCAAAACGGCGGGAGTAGCGGTATTGTTTGTAAGTTTAGTCTTTATGATTCCCTCCATTGCGGCCAGCCCCGTTAGAAGTAAGTTGCCGGGTGCAAGCCGCGTTCTTTCGCTGGGGACTTCTAACGGGGCCGGAGCAGACAGCCTGACTGTCTCGCTCGTAACCGACAGCACTATGGCCCCGGCAGCCCGACATGGCATCGAAAAAGTTCGTGCGGCACTGGTGGCAAAGGGTATTTCTGTCGAAGAGGTCGCCTCACTAAAAGGGGCTGCGGGAAATCCCCTGGTCGTCATAGGCATTTTCGGTAAATCCGAAGCGGCAGCCTTCTTGCTTTCGCAAGAAAGCAGGGGGCACGAAGGTCTCAATATCCCCAAAACTATGGAAGCCGAATCGCTGCTGGTACGGCATACAAACTGGGCTGGTAAGAAAGTGCTGCTGGTCAGCGGTGCAGATGACCGGGGCCTAATGTATGCGCTCCTGGATGCGGCGAACCGTATCGATTGGGCGAGTGACGCGAAGGACCCTTTGAGTGAGGTTCGAGATATCGAAGAAAGGCCGGCGGTGGCTGAGCGTGCCCTTTCAATATACACGTTTCACAAAGGGAACTTCGAGAGTTACTTCTTTGATGAAGAATACTGGGCCAGGTATCTCGATATGCTGGCAGAAAACCGTTTTAATACTTTTGCGCTTCTTTTCGGCTATGAGAACTGGGGGTATTTTTCGCCGCCTTATCCTTATTTCTTTGACCTTGAAGAATTTCCCGATGTCAAAGTGGTGGGAATCACCAAAGAAAAGCAGCGGCGCAATCTCGAGGCGCTGAACAGAATAATCAGGATGACCCACGAGCGAGGTATGAATTTCACCCTGGGCATCTGGGACCATATTTATCGCGGCGGTGTCCAGGGACCCAGGGACCGTGCGGGCAAACCCACTGAGGGGATTGTATGGGGTCTGACTGCGGACAACCTGACGGCCTACACCAGAGTCGCATTGACAAAGTTTCTCAAGCTGGTGCCGGAGATTGATGCAATTCAGTTTCGGATGCACGGTGAGTCGGGGCTTAAGAGAACCGAGATGGGTGGCTTCTGGGAGAACGTTTATCGCGTAATGAAGGAGCACGGGCCGAATATTCGCTTCGATGCACGGGCAAAGAACTTCCCCGATTCGCTGATTGATAAGGCCCTGGAGATGGGCGTCAATATGAGGATATGCACCAAGTACTGGATGGAGCAGATGGGGCTTCCATTTCATCCGACACACATTCACCCGGGCAATCAGCACGACCGGCGGCACGGCTATGCCGACCTGCTGCGTTATCCTCAGCGATACAAGATGCACTGGCGGCTCTGGAATGGTGGAACCGCGCGGATATTGTTATGGGCTGACCCGGAATATGTTCGACGTTTTGCTCAGAGCACTTACCTGTATGACGGCGAGGGCTTTGAGGTGGTTGAACCGATGGCAACCAAGATGCAGGACCATCCTCACGATATGAAGCCATTTGAGCTGCTAAAGCCGAAGTATCAGTATTATGACTGGGAGTTCGAGCGATACTGGCATTTCTTCCAGCTTTTCGGAAGGCTGGGTTACAACCCGGATACGCCGCCGGATGTTTGGAGAAGGGAATTCAAGAAACGGTTTGGCCAGGAAGCGGCTCCTTTTGTAGAGATGGCCATCCACCGTGCAAGTAAAATTCTGCCACGGATTGTCGCATATACTTACCCGTACAATCTCTTTCCTACAACCAGGGGTTGGGTGGAGAAGCAGCGGATGAAAGACTTGCCCGAATACGCCAAAGCGTTGCCCAGTGACACTCAGCAGTTCTTGAGTATCGATGATGCGGCGAAGTTTCAATTGGAAGGAAAAGACTCAGCCAAGATTTGGCCGCAGCAATCGAGCTGGTGGTTTCGGCGGGTGTCCCAGGACGTTCTGCAACACGTCGAAGACGCGGAGAAGCGAATCGGCGACAGTAGAAACAAGGAATTCGATTCGACAATTGTCGATCTAAGGATACTCGCCAACCTGGCTTTGTATCACAGCCACAGAGCTAAAGCAGGTGTCAGTTATGCATTATTCAAACACAGCAAGGACCTCAATGCCCTTGACGACGCCATCGAATATGAAACCGACGCAATCGGCGCATGGGAGAAGCTGGTCGCCGCGGCCGGAGATATGTATTGCGATAACCTCGCAATGGGCCGGACAAGCGCTAACTTAACAGGCCACTGGCGGGATGAGCTACCCAAACTAAGAGCAGGCCACAAGAAGCTGCGCGACCAGAGAAAAGCCTTCAAGCCTGATATCACCGATGCAGGCCCCACGATAGCGCATGTGCCGATTCGCAAGGCGCTCCCCGGCAAAGATTTGGTCCTGCGAGCGACGGTCGGCGCCAAAAGCGACATCGAGAGAATAGCGGTTCACTGCAGCATCCGCAGTCGCAAAAGGCACCGCGCAACTATGAAGAAGACCAGCGCCTTCACATACAGTGCGGTGATTCCGGGCAAGTACGTCCAAGAAGGGCTCAACTACGCTATAGAGGCCAGCAACCAGGGCGGACAACGGACCAGAGCAAGCAGAGCAGACGTCATAGTCACCAACGACAACGACCCGCCGACGGTGAAGCACGAACATATAACCGTCGCCCCTGCCGAGAAACCACTGACGGTTACAGTGACGGTGACCGACCCATCGGGAGTTAAATGGGTGTGTTTGCGATATCGCAGTGTAACTCAGTTCGAGGATTATAAGAGCCTGGACATGGCCGAGACCGATACCAAGGGTCGATACAGCGTCACCGTGCCCGGCAAGGATATCGTCTCGAAGTACGATTTTATGTATTTGATTGAAGTTATGGACAACAAAGGCAACGGGAAGATTTACCCGGACTTAGAAAAAGAAGCACCATATGTCATAGTCGAGTTGCAGCGATAAAAGAGCAGGTCGGTGGCTCGAAAAGTGCAAAGGTATCTCCGCACATTTACATGTGCGGTAATGTACCGCATACATAAGTATGCGGCTATCGTTTCTGAAGAATCGGAATAAGGAGGTAAGCCAATGCTAAATCGAAGAAGGTTTCTGAGCGCGGCCGGCGGTGCCGTGGTGATAGGTAGTCTGCTTGAGCGGCCGCGAATTTTGGCGGCGGTTCCGCGGGCGACCACTGAATTGGGAAAGGTCAAGATTCGTGACGTTAAAACCGCCTCGATAAGACTGAGTTACTACGATGCTCATCTGGTGAAAATAACGACGGACTCGGGCCTCTACGGCCTGGGCGAGGCCTTTAACCGCTCCGGAGTTGTCGATCACATCAACGGCATCAAAGGGCAAATCATCGGGCAGGACCCGCTACAGGTGGATTATCTGTGGCACAGGATGATGGATGCAGGAATCGGACAGGGTTCACGCTCCGGCTCGCTTACCGGCGCAATCTCAGGGATTGAGACGGCGTTGTGGGACCTGGCGGGCAAGATACTCAACGTACCCGTTTATACTCTTTTAGGCGGGAAGTTCCGAGACAAGTTGCTGATTTATCACGATACCGGTTCACCAAATACTGTCGACCCCAAGCCATGGGTGCAAGAGGCAAAGCGGTCAAAAGCGTATGGCTTCAAAGCAATGAAGTTCGACCTGAACCGATTCCGAGGCGAACGATGGAACCGGACGCTTTCATCGCAGGACATGAAGGCGTGGGTGAGGATATTAGAGGCGATTCGCGGGGAGTTGGGACCGGACTTTCCGCTGGGCGTTGATTTCCACTGGGCGTTCAATACACGGGAGGCGATGCGGTTCGTTCAGATGGTCGAGCATTTGAACCTGTGGTTTTTAGAAGACCCGATGCCGCCGGACAACGCCGATGCCTTTGCACGGCTGACCGCCGTCAGTAAGGTCCCCATTGCGACGGGCGAGAACCTCTTTACGCGGCAGACCTTCCGGCCGTATATCGAGAAGCAGGCGTGTGATATCATCCAGCCGGATACGCAAAAGTGCGGCGGACTGCTTGAGATGAAAAGAATCGCCGACTGGGCCGATATGTACTACATAAACATGCTCTGTCACAATATGTGCTCGCCGGTCGGCACCATCGCTGCGGGACATGCGTGTATGTCCATCCGCTCGTTCATAGCGCTTGAATCCGACAGCGTGGAGCTGCCGCACTGGCAGGACATCATAAAACGAGATGGGCCAATCTATAAAAACGGATACCTGGAAATCCCCAACAAGCCCGGACTGGGCGTGGAGCTGAATGAAGAAGTCTGCCGCAAACACCTGGGCAAGGGGTCCGGGTATTTTGAATGATTCAAACCGCAAGTGTAACGGTTGAGGTGGCAAACGGAGTTAGCCGCCCTTGAGGAAAATCACAATGAAGTTTAATCGTCGCCTTTTTATTAAGTCAGGTCTCGGCGCAGGGGTCCTGGCAACAACGCAGGGCTGTGTATCCGCCGGGCCTCGCAAAACAACTATTACTCAGTTGGATAAGGCCGCTGCCGCGCCGGTGCTGAAGATTCCATCGGTCAAATCACCGGTGAAAATTGCTTCGATTGAGTTGCTGCGCGGCAGGAGGAATTACTTTGTCCGCACCAGGTCCACCGATGGCGCAGTCGGCGTCACCAACGGTCGTGCCGCTTATCTCTATCCGATTCTGCAGCAGTTGGTCATCCCCTTTTTTCTTGGCAAGGATGTTCGCGACCTCGAGTCACTTATCGACGGGGTGTACGTATATCGCAGCAATTACAAGTTGTCGGGCGAGAGCAGCGGACCGGTGTTTCTGCGCTTTGGCGGACTTGATACCCTGGCGACCGTTTACCAAAAATAACGCCTAATATCCGGTTGATTTCGCATTTTTTGTTCTTGATAAGCCCAAAATCCCGGCTATAATTAAAGAAAAGTTGTAGCAGGCAAAAAGAATATTTTTCGTACAATTAGCACAATCCCTGCTTGTTGCTGGCAGGGACACTTTGGCGGCGTAGCTCAGCTGGTTAGAGCATGGGATTCATAAGCCCAGGGTCGTTGGTTCGAATCCAACCGCCGCTATTTTAATTTTGTTTTTTTAGGTTTTTGGCCCCCATCGTCTAGTGGCTTAGGATATCAGGTTCTCATCCTGGAGACAGGGGTTCGACTCCCCTTGGGGGTATTTTTTATTGATTATTGACTATTGATTATTTTCGATTTTTCCCTTTGCTTCTGAGCGATGAATAATAACAAGGAAGATGAGCGGTTTATGCGTGCGGCTATTGAGGCGGCAAGAATAGCTGAAGACAACGGCGATGTGCCCATCGGGGCGGTTATCGTTTGCGAAAACAGGATAATCGGCAGGGCATATAATCAAAGGGAGCAGCTCAAGGACCCGACGGCCCACGCTGAAATAATCGCTTTGACGCAGGCGGCGGCAGCTCGCCAAAGCTGGCGTTTAAATGGCTGTACGATGTATGTTACGTTGGAGCCGTGCCCTATGTGTGCCGGGGCACTGGTGCTAAGCAGAATGGATAGATTAGTGTTCGGCTGCGGCGACCCTAAAGCAGGTGCGTGCGGGAGCTTGTATAATATCGTTGACGACGAGAGATTAAATCACAGGTTGGAAGTTACGGCCGGCGTATTAGCCGAAGAATGCAAAGAGCAACTGCAAAATTTCTTCGAACAAAAAAGGTATAAAAAAACAAGCGACTAAAAACTCAAAACTAAAAACTCAAAACTAATTTGGAGAGGTGTCCGAGTGGCTTAAGGAGCAGCCTTGGAAAGGCTGTGTAGGGCTTGTCCCTACCGCGGGTTCGAATCCCGCCCTCTCCGTTCATTTTCCGGAGGTGCTTGTAACTATCTGGAAATGCGGATGTTGTGGTAGATATTCTTAAAGCCGAGCGTCCGACCATCCCGGAACTGTCCTATTTTCGGTTTTTTCACTGCTGACTTTTCCAATATCGCCGCCCCTTGACCACCCACACCGACATTGGCGGTATGGAGCTTTTCACCGAGGGTATTATAGGTCCATCAGAAGTCGGCAAGCCCCGTTAGAGGTCCGCACCAAAAGTGCGGCAGTCATTCCGGGCGAGTTACTTCTAATGGGGCAAGTGTACGTGGCGGGTTGAAACCTTAAATTTAGTTCGAGAATTCAGCGTTTTGCGAAATAAACATCGTCATTTGTCAACTATTGCGAGTTTTTACTAACAAAAAAACATTTTTTGTAACAAAACGGCGTTCTCAAGCGTCTAAAACTGTAGTGTAAACGTCTTATAAAAAGCCAGTTGATTATTTTACATACATTTTACTTTGTTCTCAGCGGGCATTGTTGCATTAATTGATGTCGAGGGTTTTGCTTACGGCAAGTCCAATTGAGGTTGAGCAGATGCTCTTTTCTTGACGTAAGTTCTACATTTATATATAATTAGGGTTTTGGAGACGTGTTGCATTTATGAACGCGTGTGGCCGGAATGAACTTACAGAGAAGGAAAAAATTAGGTCAGTTGCTTTGCGAAAAATCGTATTTGGACGAGTCCAGCCTTGAATTTGCGCTTGCAGAACAACAGGTTGAATATCAGCGGTTGGGCCAGATTTTGCTGAGGCTTGGCTATGTAACGCAAGCTCAGTTGAATGAAGCACTTGCGCTTCAAGTGGGGATAGAAAAGGTAGATTTGACCGATGTTTCGATAAGCCCTGAAATCATTATGCTTGTGCCCGCGGAGCTGGTCAGCAAATACAAAATTTTACCGATACGGCATGAGGATGGTCGGTTAGCGGTGGCGATGACGGACCCATTCCGGACGCAGATTATCGAGGACCTGCGCCTGGTAACGGGCCGGTCGGTGCGGCGTTATTATGCTGAGCCGGCACAGATGGAAAATTCGATACTGAAATTCTACGGCAGCAATGTAGCAAGGATGCTGGACAATCTTGCTCCGGTTGAACAGCGGGGAGAGGCCGAGCTGGAGAACGGAGATTACTCACCTGCCAAGCTACATGAGCTGGCGAGAGAGCCGTCTTTAGTTAATCTTGTGAATTTGATAGTACTGGAAGCGATTGAGGCGCGTGCAAGTGATATACACATCGAGCCATTTGAGCATCAGGTAAAGATAAAGTACAGAATCGACGGGATGCTTGTGGAGAAGGCGCCATCATCGAAACGGCTGCAGGCGGCGATTATTTCGCGAATTAAGATTATGGCGGATATGAATATCGCTGAACGATTTGTCCCGCAGGACGGCCATATCGAATTTACGGGCAAAAACGGCAGGGTCGATATTCGTGTCTCGACCGTCCCGACGGTACACGGCGAGTCTGTTGAGCTGAGACTTTTAGACAGGACGGTATCATTGATAGGGCTTAGTGAGTTAGGGATGAACGCCCAGTGTCTGGAAGGCTTCGACCAATGTCTGCATAAGAACCATGGGATTGTACTTGTTACAGGGCCGACCGGGTGCGGAAAGACAACGACACTTTATGCAGCATTAAAAAAGATATACTCGCCGGCTGTGAAAATGATAACGATAGAAGACCCCGTAGAATATCAGCTCGAAGGTATTAACCAGATGCCGGTCAATCCGAAAAGGGGGCTTACGTTTGCTACGGGCCTGAGGCATATACTCCGTCAGGACCCGGACATTATAATGGTGGGGGAAA
>CAZWKM010000081.1:0-7766 GCA_964634165.1 uncultured Pirellulales bacterium
TGTTCGAGAAAATCCCTCAGCACCACCGGAACCTGCTCGCTGCTGAGGTGGCCGTATGTGATATTATCAATCTGTATTGCCTGGGCCTGAATCTGTATCACAGGCGCGAGCATACAGCATCCCAGACACGCCACCTTCTCAACGGTAAAGAGCTTCTGCGGGTCTGTATCCTCTTCCTCGCCGATGCCGAGCTGCCGCTTAAAGGCGTCATAAACTTGTCCACCGCCCTTAACGTGGCAGGCAGTCCCGATGCAAACTCGAATAATATGACGGCCGGCCGGACGATGTCTAAACTGGTTATAGAAAGTAGAGACACCAGTAATCGATGCAGGGGTAATCTCCGTCAATTCACAGACCCGCTGGAGAGCTTCATCGGGCAGATAACGAAAGTGTCCCTGGATGGCCTGCAAAATCTCAAGCACCTTTTCCCTGCCGGTGCCGATTTTCTCAACGGCCTGGTCCACAAATGTCAAATTCAGTTCATCCATATTCAAAGTGCCTAAAGTTAAAAGTGCCTAAAGTGCCTAAAGTTATGGATTATTTTTTATTTTAGTTCACTTTAGTTCACTTTAGCTCACTTTAGCTCATTGGTTTTTCTTTCCAATACAGTACAGATTCTTGAGACCTCGAATGTAAATTCGACCATCCGCAAAAGCCGGGGACGCATGGCAGTCCTCGCCCAGCTCAGCTCTGGCCAGCTCTTTATATTCGGTCCCCACTTCAATGATAAACATAACGCCCTTCTGGCTGAGCAGGTACAGGCGATTGCCGAGGATAGTTGGCGAGGCAAAAAAATCCTCTCTCAGGTCCTCCTCCCATAACTTCGTCCCATCAGTAACCTTATAACAGCCAAGCAATCCATCTGTTGTCAGCAGAAATATCAATTCACCATTACTGACCGGAGAGCAGATATCGGGAATGGCCTCTTCGATGCTCCAGGCGATATGTGTTTTAGTAACATCACCGCGGCCGTCCGGCCTTATGGCAACGAGCTTGGTGTATGGCTCTATGGCAAATATCAATCCACCGGCATAGATTGGTGACGGCGCAATGTCACCACCCACACATTTCGCCCGCCAGAGTTCTTCGCCGTTGGGGTCATACGCTATAACCCAGGGGTCGGCGCAGGTTATTATTTGGTGTTGACCGGCGACTTCTATGACTATTGGCGACGCCCACGAATTCGGGACCGGTCGTTTCGTCTCCCAAACGGTGTGGCCCAAAAATGCATTTACAGCTATCAACTTAGACTTTTCGTCCTCGACAGCTCCCTGGTCATATTGAATCAGGAGTAAATCCCGGTACATCGCAAGGGAAGAGGCATACCCATAGGCACTGTCGGGCGTTCCCAAGTTTCTGGCCCAGACAGTTCTGCCATAAAAATCAAAACAGCCGATGTCCCCGGTTGCAAAAATGGCATAAACCCGCCGGCCATCTGCCACCATAGTAGGTGCGGCAAAGCCGGTATCCTCGGCGGGCTCAACCGGCTCGGCACCATCGGCAGCAAGGTTTGGTACATTACCAGTCCACAAGAGCTTTCCTGCAAGTGCGTCAAAGCAGTGTACCTGGCGTTCATTGGCATCCGCTCCCGATAGAAAAACGCGGTCGCCCCAGACTATCGGAGAATTATGCCCCGGAAGCGGCACCTTGGTTTTCCAGAGGATGCCTTCGCCTGTACCGGCATTCCAATTAGCAGGGACATTTGTAGAGGCACTTATTCCAAGTCCGCCCGGCCCACGAAAGCAAGACCAGACCTGCTTTTGCGGCGGCCCCTCGCTGAAATCAATCACTGGTCTGGTCGCGACAAACAAGACTGCCGCCCCAAGCGCCGCCAGGCCAACCGTAACTGCCCATCGAGCTCGTATCGCCTGGCGAACCTGCTCGCTTTGACGGTCAGGGAGTGCCTGAGGTTCGGGCAGTTTCTTTTTGAAAGTGGCTGCAACCTTTGCACTTATAACGAACACAGCCAAACCACCAATCAGCAGAAAGCTTCCTTTGTAGGAGAAATTATGCCGCTGAATTCTGTCCTGCCTGATTTGCAAATCCAGTTTGCGAATTTGCAACAAAAGCTGTTTATCATCAGGCCGGTCGAGGATTTTAAGCTTCAATAACTCCAGCCGTTCGGCCCGAACAGGGTCGAAGACCTTGATTTGAAGGTAATTTACTACCAGAAGCACAACAACAATCAGTGAGAATACGGCCGCAACAACGGCAGACCTAAGCGCGGCTTGATACCACTGGTTTGCCGTTCCAACATCAACAGAATCGCCGTTCCGTCCAGGGGCCGGACTTTCAGCAACACGAGGTTTCATTCGCCATCTCCCACTGTTTGTTTGGTTTCCTTCAGCCGGACACGCTCTCTTGGACAATATTCGAAACAGCGTCCGCATGCCAGGCAGGCGGCCCTGTCGGCCTCGTAATCCGTCCTTGTTCGCCTGACAGAATGGCCAATAAGCTTAATGGCAATGACCAATCCCAAAAATCCTCCAAGCAGCCAACTTCCGGTTTTAATTTCGGCCTGGATATTCGAGGCCTCTGCATAAAGTTCTTTGACCTCTTTTCCTGTCGCCCTAAATGCCGCACTTGCGTCCGTAGTTTCCTTTACTTTGCCGGATTCTTCCAGATTGATACGGTCAGCCAGGCGGACTGTCGCGTGAGTTCGTGACATCAAGTCGCCGGCAGTCGAGACAGCCCATGCGCAGGCCAATATTAATATTGGCAGAAGAAGAATCAGAAGCGCCAATAGCTTTTTGCTTTTATCATAATCACGTGGCGGCCATTCGGCCGTAGGCACTTTGATAGCACCAAAAGGACAGGAATCCTCGCACAGCCGGCACTTTATGCAGTCATCCGGAGTAATAGCAACGTGCCATTTCGAGAGCCGCGAAAGCTGCCTGAGGATTACACCATAGGGACAAACAAACCGGCAATAAGGACGGCCTATGAAGACACCTACCAGTAAGAAGCACGCTCCGAGTATGAAAATGTTCAAGCTTCCGCTCAAGCGGAAAAACGAAATAAACGGGTCATACCTGCATATTATAAAGGCACTGCCGGTGGCCGCAAGCAGAACCGCCACCCCCAGGTAAGCATACGCGAACAACCTCAGCCCGCTTTCGAGCCAATTTGGGACCGCGACCGGTCGCAACAGTACCAAATCCTGGATTGCCCCCAAAGGACATACTGCTGCACAGAAAGTCCTGCCGAAAAACAGGGTAAAAACAAGCGGCAGCAGGAAAAAGACCGTAACCACAATCGGCACGGCATATTCGCGGTCAAAAAGCGACAAAGTAACGTTTTGAATTGCTCCTATCGGACAGACGCAGCCTTTTCTCCAGAAGCCGAAATAAATCAATGAAAATACCATCAGAACAAATATTGCCCGCCGGCTGCGTTTCTTTAGAATCAGGTATGAAGCCAGCCCAAGGGCGGCCAACAGCACGACGGCATCTATGTATTCGTAAATGTTCTGGCGAGGATGCGGGGTGGTAGGACTCGGCACTACATGGCCGGTCTCGACGAAATCAGGCGGCGGAAAACGCTCAACTCCTGATGCAACACCACATACAATCAGAAAGAACGCTATACTTATTATGATATGACCAAAACGTATCATTAAGCGTGGTCCACCCTCTTAAGCAGGTAAGGCTTGTCAGCAGGAACCCGCTTAAACGCACCCGAAGGACAAGCTGCGGCAATGGAGCATTCATTACAATTCAAACAGCGGTCGTGTCGCACCTGAAGAAACAGTGCCCCGTTGCCAAAAGTATTACATCCCTTGACGCATTTGCCGCAGCCGATGCACAGTGATTCGTCGATGGTGTACTCGTAATAAGGGTCCTCCACAAAGGTGCGTTTTATTGCACCAGTCGGACAGAGTTGGTTTTCGGCCCCTTCGTTGATATCAAGAGGCTCCGGCCCAAAATAGCCAAAACAGATTTGACAGTACCCACACACCGCGTAAACATGCACACACTTTACCGCTGATTCTTCCAGCACGCAATACGTCGCACAATTGCCACACTGAACACACACGTACGGGTCGATTTGCCAGACCGTATCCTGCTTTCTGCTCTTGCTGCCCAGGACAGCAGCCGCTCCGCCAAGACCAGCCAGACAAGCCCCCCAAACCCCTCTTCTCAAAAACCGGCGCCTGGTAACATTGTCTTTATTTTCAGCCATCATCTATTCTTCCCAAGACCTCTTTTGCTGACAAAGCCTGTGGCAGGTCGCACTTCTCTAAAATCTCACAACCCCGGCAGATTCCGCTATTGATACATTTGCCCTCTCGGACTAATCTGCGTCTTTTGGCAACGACAGAGACGCCGACCGCTCCCAAAGTCCCCAAAGTTGCATATCGCAATACTCCTGCAAGGAGTTGTCGCCGGCTATGAGCTTGCCCCGTTAGAAATCTTCCGCTTTTGGCCTTTCTTCCTGCTGCAATAGCTCTTGCTCGCCTGGGAATTTCTAACGGGGCTTGTCCTGAATGCTTGTTCATTAGCTTGCTTTTTTCCTGGTAAATATTCTCACGACATTCTTGATTGTATCCAGTACGAAAATTCGCCCTGCCGTGTCAACCGCCACATCAAAACCTCCGGCCTTACCCTCGGAGGCCCATTCATCGATTCGGGCCGTGCCACCTTCAACCAATTGCTCCGGCCCGGCTACGACGCCCACGAAAGCACCCTCCACATCATAAATTTTTACCCTTGTCAAACCTTTCTCGCAGGTAACAAAACTGTCATCGGTTCCCGCAGAGCGGGAGCCCCGAAGTATGGCAAAATTCACGGGATTGCAGCAACCGCAGAAACCTTCCACATTCGACGAAAACCTGCCCCACGAAAATTCAAGGTCACCCTCAAAGGTATAGGCTTCAATGCGATGGTTTCCCGGATTGGTCACTCGCAACAGCCCATCACGAGCAACCGCAAGGTCGAAATACGGACTTGGTACCACAAAACCAGGAATGTTCTTATCCTCATCTTTGGCACCGATACGGTTGATTAACTTGCCGGTAGTGTCATAGTGCAGAACAATTCGATTGCCCGCATCGGCAACAAACACATCGTTTTTAGAAACAGCGATGCTGGTCAAGACCGCATCATCACCCAGACTCTGCCAGGCTGCCAGCCGCTTTCCGCGGCCATCATAAACTTCCACATGCTCGGTCATCCCGACATAAATCTTACCGTCATCTGTAACGGTCAAACACCTCGGCATATCGGCGAGTTTGATATCGTCAGGCAACCAATGACTTCCGAAAACTACGCGAATGCTTTTATCACCGGCCACATAGACATGTCCGTCAAAACCCACCGCAACGCCCCGCGCAACCTTAAACCCCGTACCGATTGCCCCAGTCTCTTCATAGAGAATCAGGTTCGGGTCAATCTTTCCGAGGCCTTTAACATCATAGATAAACTCTTTACCAAGGCCGCTGCCTTTTTCACCCGTCGTATCAAGCCTAACCACCGCAACAGTGCCAATGATAATAGCAAGGACAATAAGCACACCTACCAGTATTTCAATATTTGTTATCCCCGTTCGCCTGTTCATTTCAGCACCTTATCTTATACAACCAAAACTGCAAAAAATTGATTATAACAAACCAAACCTTCCTATTCAACGTAATCAACCTACTGTTCGGTAATGTCAAGGCATATCATCCGTTTCAGGTCGCGCAAAATCAATCTGCCGGAGGCAACAGCCATCGGTCCCCAGGAATCCGGTCCGTCCAGCACCTTTGCTTCAGCTCGCTGGACATAGCCAGCCGGGCTCGCCTCTGTCAGAGTCAGCACGCCGGAGTCATTCATAACATATATCAGTCCGTTGGCGATAATATACGGGCCAAGTCCAAATTTATGAGCGCTTGTGCTGGTCCAGACAACTTGCCCGTTCAAGTCGAGACAGGTCAATTGCTTATCCGGCCGAATTCCGTAAATATAGCCATCATAAAAAATGGGGGTATGTTGCTCGGAGCCAAAGACCTCCGGCTCGAGTCTAAAAACCGGCTGTGCGCTTATCTTGCCGTTTTCCCGGGTTAATTGCAGCATCATACTTCCTGCATTGTAGCCGCCTGATAAAAAAATCAGCCCGTCACCGACCACTACGGGTGACGGAACATTTGCAATACGAATTTTCCACTCGGTGTTTTCCCACAAAATCCTGCCATCCTCTGCCGAAACCCCCACCACTGCTCCGCCGGCGCAATAGACATACATACGCGTACCTGCAAAGTCGGTCGGCATAATAGAAGAATGTGTCATCACCCAGCCGTGCGGGTTAGGACTTTGCCAGATGATCTCACCAGTCTCGCAATTCACAGCTATAATCAGCGCATCACCGCCGACAGCAATTATCGCCTTGCCGTCCTCAATAAGCGGGCACTGTCCGGCATACCATGGGGGCACTTTCGCCTTAAAATCCCTCACCAAATCCAGCATCCAGCGAAATTCACCCGTTACCGAATCCAGACAGGTAACGTGACATTTAGGCCCCAATGTTACGATATACTTTTCAGTTACCGCCGGCACGGTCCGGCTCATTCCGTGAAAGCGTTTGACCTTGACGGGATAGGAATACCGCCAGATTTCTTCCCCATCTTCAAGGGACAAGCATCGAATTGCATCGGCCTGGTTCTGGCGGTCATAATCCAGAACGTACACTCGGCCAGCCATGATTGCGGCTCCGGCGTACCCTTCGCCAACCTCAACAGACCAAAGGACCTTTGGGCCGTCTGCGTGCCAAGTTCGGGCAAAGGTAACATCTTCGGTGCTTATAGCATCGAAGTTCGCCCCCCTGAACCGCGGCCAGGCCCCGGGCAAATCAGCTGGCACGCCATCGAACCGGACCAGCTCTCCCCGAAGCTCAACCGCCTCATTTGCGTCCACAAGGGGCTGCGCGGCGGTATCAGGACCGGGCAATCGTTCCGTAAGTCCCGCCGCCGGGTCACCTCCAAACAATACGCATAGCGACACCACCCCTACAATGAACAATCCGACCGGAATCATCCATGCAACAACAAACGTCTTCGTATGCTCTTCGTCAACCATCTGTAACATCTACTCGTTCCTTAGCGCATCCAAGGGTTTTCCGCCGAGCGCAAAGACCGTTGCAATCCATATCCATACGACACCACTGATTCCTATAGCGACAATTGTCAGCGAGAGTGAAAGATACGGCACTTCGGCTCCGGGTGATTTTAACACGGGCCCAACCGCCACCAAGGCAGCCATAACCCCGCAGGTCAAACCAAACAGCATAAGTGCCGAGTGCTCGTAAAGCACCATCCGCTTAAGTGCGACTTTGTCAAATCCCACGGCCTGCAGCATTGCAAGCTCGCCTCGCCGGTCAAGGACATTGCGAAGCACCACAAGTCCAAGCCCCACACTGCCAAGAATAAGCCCCAGGCCGCCGAGCAACTGGAATATTGATAGATACGTATTCTCAACGGCATTAAACTCCGCCAATCGCTGTGTCGCCGGTGTCAGCTCCAGCCCAAAGTCCCTTAATGCGGTTGAGAGCTTTCCGGCCACCGCTTCGGCCTTGTCCTCCGGGGCATCGACCAAAAACATCCTGTATCCATCCTCCGATGGGAAGCGTCTGGCAAACTCATCTTCAGCAATAATAAGACTTCCCTGCAGGATTGAATTCTTTAACATTCCAACGAGGCGGAGTCGAAACTTTCGCCCCTTCTCGTCACTGTACTCAATTTCATCTCCAAGAGATTTGCCAAGCGCCCAGATAATAGTCGGATAATCGCCAAT
>CAZWKM010000082.1:0-7761 GCA_964634165.1 uncultured Pirellulales bacterium
GCCCAAAAGACAGGGTCTATTATATGACAGCCCATATCTCCTAACGTCCCTGTGCCGAAATCCCACCAGCGGCGCCAGTTACCGGGCAGATAAACGCGATGGTAGGGCCTCCAGGGGGCCGGGCCTAACCACAGGTCCCAATCGAGCGTTTCAGGTATAGGCTCGCCCTCTTTAGGCCGACTGCCCCCGCCCCAATTCTTACCGCTGAAGATATCCACTTTCCGCACCTTACCAATCATCCCCGACTTAATAATCTCCACCACAAGCTTAACGGTATTTTCAGCGTGAATCTGAATGCCCATCTGCGTCATCACCTTATGTTTCCGGGCCGCCTCGGTAAGCTTGCGGACCTCGAAAATGTCGTGCGCCAACGGCTTCTGGCAATAGACGTGCTTATTCATCTTGATTGCCATCATCGCCGCGACGGCGTGCGTATTATCCGGCGTCGATACCGTTACCGCATCGATGTTTTTGCCCTCTTCGTCTAACATCTTGCGGAAATCGCGGTATTTCTTCACGTATGGAAAACGTTTAAAAGTACCGGCTGCGTGTTTCCAATCGACGTCGCAAAATGCCACTATATTTTCCCTGCTGACCTGCCTAACATCGCCCCCCCCCTGACCCCCGACGCCGATGCAGGCAACATTTAGCTTCTCGCTCGGCGGGATATGGCGGGGACCTCCCAGCACACTCCGGGGGACAATCGTAAACACCGCTGCTGCCGCTGCAGCGCTACCGAGAAACTCACGACGGGACAGCTCCAATGTCTTGCCGGTAATCTTTTCTTTTGTCATTGCTCAACTCCTTACTTTTACTAATCTGGTCCTGGCTGGACGCAGTCAATCACAGCGTCCAGCCCTCGCGATACCTGCGGCGGAGGAACTTATTGGCCTCAGGCACGTTCGTAAACTTAAAGCCGGGGCCGTCCCAGAGCAGACTGGTACGGGTTAGCTTCTCTTTTAGTTCCGGACGCAGCGCGACGTTGCCCAGAAGTACCACCTCGGCCAGCGGCCCCGCGTGGTCAAAATTAGAACCCGCAGGTTTGCCTCCCTTGCACGCATTTATCCATTCCTGATGATGACCGGGCGAGCGAGGGATAACCTTGGGCGGTTTGCCAAATTCTTTCCTTTTCGATTCCGGTATCAGTGTGTACTCAAGCATTTTCCCCTTGTCGCCGACAAATAGAATGCCATTCGTGCCAAACTGCTGGCCATCCTCTAATTCCTCCGGACGCGGCGGCCTTAATCCGCCATCGTACCAGGTCAGTTTGACAGGCGGCATGTCCCCGCGAGCACCAAAATGGTACGTTACCATCGACGCTACCGGAAATGTCTCTTTGTTGACCAGAGTACAGCTCGCTTCGACGCTGCTTGGGCATTTGAGCTTCAGTGCACGCCAGACAGGGTCGATGCGGTGGCAGCCGATGTCACCAAGTGCACCGGTTCCGAAATCCCACCAGCCGCGCCACTTAAACGGCACATAAGCCGAGCTATACGGCCGCTGCGGCGCAGGCCCCAACCACAAATCCCAGTCTAACGTCGATGGTATCTCTTCTTTTCCGGTAGGCCTGTTCACGCCCTGAGGCCAATATACTCCGTTAAGACCACGCAAAGGCCTGTCCGTCCAGACGTGGACCTCGCGCACCGGACCGAGCGCACCAGCCCAGATATATTCACACATCAGCCGGGTGCCCTCAGATGCCTGGCCTTGGTTTCCCATCTGGGTGGCAACTTTGTACTCGCGGGCCGCCTCGGCAATCATACGGGCCTCATATACCGAGTGCGTCAGAGGTTTTTCGCAATAGACGTGCTTGCTTCTCTTGATGGCCGCTATCGACGCCGGTGCGTGGATGTGGTCCGGCGTGGCAACTATGACGGCGTCAATGTTCTTGTCCTCTTTGTCTAACATTATGCGAAAGTCTTTGTATTTTTTCGCATTGGGATAACGCTTAAATGTCCTGTTTGCATGCCCCCAGTCCACATCGCATAGTGCCACAATGTTCTGGCTTTCCATGGCCCGCAGGTCCCCTGACCCTTGTCCTCCTACACCAATACCGGCGATATTGACCTTCTCGCTCGGCGGGATATGACGAGGCCCTCCGAGAACATACCGAGGCACAATCGTAAACACCGCCGCTGCCGCTGCACCACCCATAAAATCACGTCGAGAGAGCTTTCCATTCTGTTGTCTGTTCGCCTTTTTTCGGTTTTTCATAAGAACATTCCTCTTCGAAGTGCCTAAAGTTTGAAGTGCCTAAAGTGCCTAAAATTCAGCAAACTCTATTCTTACAACTTTAGTTCACTTTAGGCACTTTAGTTCACTTTAGGGCACTTGCTCGTAAGCCCTTAGCAATTACAAGGACCATCCCTTGCGACGAGGTTCGTTGACGTATCTGTTCGCCTCGTCGTCATTGGTGACCTTCATATTCTCACCGTCCCACAGCAGCTTCCTGCCTAAACGGCGCATGGCAAGATTACCCATCACAACGCTTTCGGTAAACGGGCCGGAGTAGTCAAAGTTTGAACACGCCGGGTCGCCGCCCTTGCAGGCCCTAATCCAGTTTTGTTCGTGGCTGCCTCTTACCCTCGGGATGGTCTTCGGCGGAAGATGCTGCTTGTATTCTTCCATCTTCGAGTTTGGTATTATCTGCGGATGGTCGCCGTACTCACCGCACATTAACTTGCCTTTGTCGCCGATAAATATCACGCTGGTCATCCTCCGGCCCGGTTCCAGCTCATCCGGCCGGGGCGGTTTCATACCGCCATCGTACCAATTCAGCTTAACCGGCGGCATATCCCCGCGGGCGGGGAATTCGTAACGAACGATAGAGGCCAGGGGGAACGTTTCCTTATTCACTTTGGTCGCGCAGGCCTGGACGCTGGTCGGATAGCCCAGTTTAAGTGCCGAGAAGACCGGGTCAAGTAAATGGCAGGCCATATCACCTAACGCCCCGCATCCGAAATCCCACCAGCCGCGCCAGTTAAACGGCAAATAACACGGATGATATGGTCTCTCCGGTGCCGGCCCAAGCCAGAGGTCCCAGTCCAGTGTCTTCGGCACGGCCGGTCTGTCCTTGGGCCGGTCGATACCCTGAGGCCAGATGGGTCTGTTGGTCCAGACGTTCACCTCACGTACCGGGCCGATGGCTCCGTCCCATATCCATTCACATATCAAGCGGACTCCCTCACCCGAATGTCCCTGGTTGCCCATCTGCGTGGCAACTTCGTACTTGCGGGCCGCCTCGGTCAGCGTACGGGCCTCAAAGACCGTACGCGTCAGTGGTTTTTGGACGTATACGTGTTTGCGCCGCTTCATCGCTGCCATCGCGGCAACGGCGTGCGTGTGGTCCGGCGTGGCCACAATCACCGCGTCGATGTTCCTGTCCTCCTTTTCCAGCATCTTGCGGAAATCACGGTATTTCTTGGCCTTGGGGAATTTCTTGAATGTCCCCGCCGCCTGATTGTCATCCACATCGCAAAGCGCAACTATGTTCTCACCGCTGCAGGCATTTATGTTACTTCTTCCCATACCGCCCGAGCCGATAGCGGCTATATTTAGCTTTTCGCTCGGCGGGACTTGTCTGGGTCCTCCCAGTACATGCCGTGGCACAATCGTAAACGCCGCCACTGCTGCTGCGCCGCCAATAAAATCACGTCGAGACATCTTTCTGTCCTGTTGTTCGATGGTTTTTTTCTGGTCTTTCATATTAATATTCCTCGCTAAACAAGTGCATTTCTGAACCTTCCAAAACCGTAACCGACAACAATTATTCCAAACCTTTATGGTTAAGACCGAGCAATAACGGGCTCAATCGTTTACAATTCAATCCGAAACAGGTTTTTCAGGCAGCTCAACCAGCCAGATGTTACGGTATTGCACGCGGTTGCCGTGGTTCTGCAGGTATATACCGCCTCGCTGGGTTACACCACGACCCGGGGCCGCAGTAGTCGCCTTCGACACCTTTACATTATTATGTATTTTCACACCGTTGTGGATTACTGTCATATAGGCGTCTTGCTTCTTCTTGCCGGTACTATCGAAACGCGGTACGCGGAAAGTAATGTCATAGGTTTGCCATTGCGTCGGCGGGGCACACATATTTACAAGCGGTGGCGCCACACTGTAGATTCCGCCGCACTCGTTGTCCCTGCCTTCCAGGCCGTAGCTGTCAAGTACCTGCACTTCGTATCGCCCCTGCAGGTACACTCCGCTGTTGCCGCGTCCCTGGCCGCGTGCTTCAGGCATAAACGGCGTGCGGAATTCCAGATGTAGCTTGACATCGGCGAATCCCTTTCTCGTTATAATTGAACCACTGCCCGGCTTGACTTCCATAGCGCCGCCGGCCAGTTTCCATTGCACCGAATCCGCACCTGCTTTTTTCCCTGTATGCTTCCATTCATTAAAGTTTTTCCCGTTGAACAGCACAATCGCACCCGCCGGCGGCTTCGCCCCCAATGTTGGCGAAAGCCGAATCACTTTTTTCATAATAAAGCTGCCGACAAAGTCTTGTCCCTGGAAACTCCCTGTGAACTTGCCGTCTTTAATAACCGCCTGCACCTGGAATTCAATATCGTTGTATTCGGCTGGCCCTGTGAAGCGTACCGCTTGATTTTGGAGCCGGCTTTCAAGTACCGCCAGTGACGGGATGCGCGTGTCAAACTCTTTAAGAAAATTGGCTCGATACTTTCCCGCACCTTGTGCTATCACCTGCGCAACCAGCAGTCCCAAGTCACTTTCGTCATCCCGTTTCCAACTGCCCTGCCAGTCTCCCATCACAGGGTCGGCACGCTCAATCGCCTCTTTTGCCTCCAGGACCAGTTTGCCTCTGGTAGGGCCTGTGCACGAGACCAGGGCCAGGGACAAAACTAAGGCCGATATCAACGCCAATAATTTGCAGCCGTTAATAAGAAAACGATATTTCCTGTTTTTCTTTACTTCCGGAACCATAACTTTTTGCTCCTCCTGTAGGATACTCGATAATGAAAACCGGAACTCCTCTCCGAGGAGTTCCGTAACAATCTTGAATGTTAGGTTATCAGGGTATCAGACTATCAGGTAATGGGCATCAGGTTATCAGAGCATCAGGTTAACTCTGCTTTTTCCTGGTGTCCTGTTTTCCTGATATTCTACACCCTGATGACCTGATTTCCTTCTTTCCCTTTTAATCTTCCGTCTGTGCCTTCAATCCCTTAAGCTTGCTGCCGTCCAGCCTGCGGAGGCGGGCGCAAGCAGCCCACTCTCCGCCGTTTTGCGTTACTTTTAACAACAGCCGGTTCCAGCCCTGCTTCAAAGTTACCTCGACCTTGTCCTGGGCCGGGCTGGCACCTCGCGTAACATTATTGGCGTGAACCAACTGACCGTTCAGCCATACCTTAATACCATCGTCGCTGCCCAGCTCCAGTCGGACCTTCTGGCTCTTATCAGACCAGACTTTATTACGCAGGTAGGCAGCCCTGTTATCTCCTCCTAACGCCTTGTCCAGCTCCATCAGCCACGGTCTGTCCTTATTGGTACCGACCGGCATAATGCGCCACGCCACGTGCTCGTCAACAGCGTCCTCCGGCCCAAAGGCGATATCAAAAAGTTCCGTACCGTCGGCTTCGTCTTTGGTGTATGGGCCGGAAACCTGCCAGGCGGTCAGGTAATCATCGAATCGCTCAATCTGATTTATCACTTCCTGTGCCTGCTGACACAGAGAATCATTTTTTGAAATTTGGATAACCTTCTTTAGCATATCCTTACTTTGTTGAGGATGGCTGCCACCTATAGCTTCGGCGATTTTAACCACCGCAAATTCCGCCTCCTGCTGCAAACCCTTATCCTCCAGATACTCAACGGCCATCTGCAGTGCGCCAATGGATTTTACGTCGGCCAGACCCGACAATACCAGTCTCTTCAACGCCGCACTCGACGCCAGGTCCATTGCTTGTTTGTACATATCAATCGTCTCTTTTGCCGGACGCCCGCTTGCCAGTCCAATCAGGCGGACGTAACCGCGCAGTACCAGCACCCGATGTATTTTATTGTCAGAGTTCTGCGCTATTTTCAGCAGGTCGGCCATCGGCTCGGCGGTAGGCCAGTCTGACAGGGCGCGAATAGCGGCATCTTTCACCTTATCGTCTTTGTCCATAAGAAGCGTCCGAAGCGTTGGCACTGCACTGTCGTCTCCTATTTTACCGAGTACCCTCAGCAGAGAGCATCGATTTGGCACCTCTTTGACCGAAGGCAGCGCGGCCAGTACCACCTCGGCCCGGCGGCCTTTCTCGCCGATTTTATGGACAACGGCCGCGACGGTTTTCTCAGCTTCTCTTCGGTCCGCTTCGCTCTGGACGCTTATCAAAACCTCGACCAATGCCGGCAAATCTTTCCGGCCGGCAACAGTTTTTAAGGCCTTAAACGATTCCAGGCGAACTTTACGGTCGGAATCCTGCGTGGTTTTCAATAAAGTTTTCACACCTGCCGCTATATTGCGCTCGCTTGTACCGCGAATCAGCTCGACCTTGACTTTAGGGTCGGTAGACCGCTGGATATTTGCCAGAATTGTTTCATTAATCCCCGGGCCGCGCAGCCGATAGAGGCTCTCGCGGGCGGCTTTCTGTTCCGCACCCCGTGCGCCCGCCGCTGCCTGTGCCAGCAGGACAACGCTCGAAGCATCACCCAGTTGGCCTAATGCTTTCAAAGCCGCGACCCGAACGGACTCGTCTCCGGCCTTTGTAGCCGTGATAACCGCCGGCAAAGCGGCCGGGTCACCGCGGTCGCCCAGAGCCGATAGCAGCCGCACCTGACTCATAACCGAAAGGTTCGGCAATTCCCTGGCTAAAGCTTTTGTTATCTCTGTTCCGGGGATTTCTTTTACCATCGCTATGGCCACGGCCTGCATTTCCTGGTCGTCACCTTTGAGGATGTCGATGACCAGCGCGATAGCATCTTCCGGTTCCTCGGAAAAGCAAACGGCACAACAGCACAGCAGCAAAAGAATCAAAGAGCTGTAAATGCTGCACTTCGCTTTCATTTTTTGTCCTTCTTTTGCAGCAGGTTAATCCGGCCGCGCAGCGCAGCGATATTAATCGGCTTGGGCTCTTTCATAAGTTCATTGTAGATGGCTAAAGCATCCTCTTTTTTACCCTGGGCCGCGAGCTCATCGGCACACTTCAGATAGGCATCACAAACCAGCAGTCGCAATTTGCCGGTGGCTCCGTCCTTTGCTTGTGCCAGCGCTCTGGTGGCCCGAGGATCGGCAATGTTGCCCAGAGCGGCCACAGCGGCACCGGCTGTCAATGGGTCGGAATCGCGAATCAGGCTGCGCAGAGCGCGAACTGCCCTGCTGTCACGGCGCTGGCCCAGCGTATTGATTATACCGACCTTCGTTTTGCCCTTTGCTTGCCGCAGTGCGTTCCGCAAGGCTTCATCGACGGCCGTACCGGGTATACGCTCCAGGGCGTACCTTGCCATATCAGCGGGGTGTGGCTCCTGCTTCGAAGCCGGCTTCTTGGTCAGCATCTCGGTCAGCGCTGGAACACACGCTTCGGAACCGATTATGCTCAGCTTCCGGCACACAAACTGCTTGGCCGCCGGCGTTGCATTTGCCGACTTAAGCACTCCAATCAGGCTGTTCTCAATTTGTTTCAGCTCCGCAGGTGAGCCGTATGCTTTACGCACAAAATCCGATAGCTTGGTAAGCGGTTCGCGGCTTTGACCCCAGTCATACGTCTTTACTTTTTCCAGTAACTCATCCATTTCTGTTTCCTTTCCTGAACTAAT
>CAZWKM010000083.1:0-4599 GCA_964634165.1 uncultured Pirellulales bacterium
CAACTTTTCGAATATTTTCGAATATTTTCAAACGTTTTCGAGCGTTTTTGAGCGCTTTTTTCTTGCCTATTTTACCCAAACCCTGCAACTTGACAAGCCGACCCCCGTTTTTACCCCCAAAAACCAACATCCCCCGAAAAAATAACCCGAAAAACCCTATTTCCCGCTAAATTACGATAATTTTAGTCCTCAATTCTGGGGGGCTTAGACGCCTCACTCCTCCACCTTACCCGTAGAAATAAAGGAAAGCATCTTGGTTCGTAAAACGAGGCAGCACTTAATTGCTCAGACGACCAGTCATCCTTATTGGGTACAGCTTTAGCACCCTCTGTTAGCGTCGGCGGGACCGACGCCTTCGCGGATTCTCTTCTTCTACAGTCGCTTCCTGCACTCCTGTGCCTTCCGTGGGCGTTAATCCTCCGCTTCGTCTTTGCTCAGCGTTGAGCATGCTCCTTCGCGGCCCCCTTATTCTTCTTGACCCTTGCTCAGTGCGGCGCAGCCTTTTCAGTTGCTCTTCCATTCTTTGGACCACTCTCTCCATCCGCTTCTGCCTGCTTAGCAACAGACCGTCAATCGCTGCGGTCGTCTTTTTCGCTCCTTCTTCAACAGCAAGCTTTCGTATGTAGATGAAATCTGCCTTGATTGGCTCTTGCACCGCTTTTGCCAGACTTATCCTGTTTTCAACTCCCGTCTTCAGCCACTCACTTATCTGTATCTCATTTTTGCCCCCTACGCCCGGCAATGCTCTCTCCGGAGCTATGGCCGGACTTTCCACTCCCGTACCCGTAAATCCGCCTTGCTCTCTCGTATCTTCTCTGGTCAGCCGTCCTCCGCCCCGCCTTTCTTCCCAGGCCTTTCGTCTTTCCTCAGGGTCAAGCCTGCTCCTTCGTTGTCCACTGGTTCCTCTTGACCCTCGTTCGCCGAAGCGCATCCTTCTCGTTTCTTCTTCCATTGTTTTGACACGCGTCTTTAATCGTTCCTGCTTGCCCAGCAGCAGGTCGTCAATCGCCTTCGTCGTCTTTTTCGCCTTTTCTTCGATTGCGACCTTGCGTATGAAACTAATCTCTATCTTTACCTGCATTTCCACGGCTGTTGCGAGCTTTATTCTATTATCAACTCTTGTCTGCAGCCACTCGCGCACCTCATATCGGCTGCGCCTGTCCACCTGGGTCAATGCTTTTTCCAGGCCTTCAAACGCCTTGATGCGGGCTCTAATCTCGTTCGGGTCAGCAAGTATATCTACCTCAACTCTCGATTTGACGTTAGTTATCTCTCTGGGTCGCACGTATCCCGCTCTGGTTGTTTCCTCCGGCCTTGGCCGGAGAGGAGAAATCCTGCCCGGTGTCCCGGCAGA
The DNA here is from genome assembly GCA_964634165.1 of uncultured Pirellulales bacterium. Lineage (GTDB taxonomy): Bacteria > Planctomycetota > Phycisphaerae > Sedimentisphaerales > Anaerobacaceae > JAUVYQ01. The sequence goes on from CAZWKM010000083.1 coordinate 1,355, forward strand.
GGTGCTCTCTTTGGCCCCGTGCTTGCGCAACAGTTCGGCGATTCGACTGTCTTTGGCCATCGCCACCGCAGTTCCGCCCGTGAGGTTTCTCGAACCCACATCAGCGCCGTTGGAGACAAGCACTTCGCACATATCGTAATGGCCACGCACGGCCGCGTGGTGCAGCGGTGTATTGCCGTACCCGTCCCTCGCGTTAACATTGGCACCGCCGCCAATAAGAAGTTCGGCCGCCTTCTTTTGCCCACCCTGGACTGCATAAAACAGGGGTGTATACCCCATCATGTCTCTTGCGTTGACATCGGCACCGCTTGAGATGAGTAATTGCAATTGCTCGACGTCACCAGTCATAGCAGCATCGTGTAGCGACTTAGTTGGTTTCTCCTTGTTCGGGTCAGCAAGTATATCTGCCTCAGCTCTGGAGTTTGCAACTGTTACCTCTTCGTCGAAGAACTTGAGCTTAAAAGCAATGGTGTAGATTTGCCCCGGCCCGGTAGCGACGAGGCGCAGTGTTCCGGCCTCGTTAATGGCACCCTCCCAAGCTTTATCAATAGCAAACTCACCCAGAGGTCTGAAAGCAAAGGTGTCGTTTGCCTGGTGGAATAGCTTGAGGGCACTGGTTTTTTTGAGTGGGGCCACAACCGTCGGCAAGCTCTGCTCCTCTGGTCGGAAACTCGCACGGAGTTTAGTTGCGTCATTTGGTTTCTGGACATCCCAGTGCCAACCATCGGCACTATATTTGATTTTGCAGTGAAGCTGCTCTGGTAGGTGCAGTCGTGTGGCGGGGTCACCCAGCAGAGCATACATTAGAATCTGATCGCGGCGAAGCTTGGCAATATTGATGTTCTCCTCAAGCTTACCCTCCACATCGCAAAGCATCTGCTCTATGGCAATATCTCGGGTTTTCATCGCCTTCTGCTGTGCGGCCAACCAGATGCTGCCGAGTCGCTTGTCCTTCTCAGGGTGTTTTTGTATCAGACACAAGGCTGAGAAGCAATTCGTCAGTGGATGTGATTCGGTGGCTGCGGCGATGACGGCCACCGGCCCGCCGGGCATCAGTAGCAATGACTCGCCTAAACAATTCTCGCGTCCTACGAAGTGACCGGTACTGCAGGCGATAATCACCATCGGTGGCGCAGGGGTACCGGCAGCCAGGGCGTTCTTGGCATGAGCAGCGGTATATCTGATGTCTTTGCCATCAAAGCTCATCGCATAAAAGAAGCTATCTGAGCCGTGGCCAATAAGCACTGCCATCATCCCGCCTCGCTTCAACTGCTCGGTGAACATTGCCCCCTGATCGGGTGGCCAGCCGCATAACGGATGCATGGGATCGGCTGATATGATCCACGGTCTTAACCAGGGCGAGGCGTTCGTTTGGACGGTATTAAGTAGCAGTTCGGTCGCCATGCTGTCGAGCAGCGGGTCGTAGCCCGAAGATCCTGCCCAAATGGGCAACCGAAGATCATCAAGTGTGGGTTGTTTATCCTCGAAGGCAAGAATTTTGTTGACGACCAGTTCCAGTTGCTCGGTTGTCCGAATTGGAATCCGCCCGACGGGAACATCTGGAACAAGATCGCCATCGAGATCCCCCAAGAGAGCGTCTGCTGCAAATTCTTTTTCTTGTGTCGCTCGCCATCGATAGAGTTCCCGCCTTGGGCTGGGAACGTACCAAGGCTGTTTTTCTTCACCGGGCTGCTCATCGCCCACCAGTAGTAAAAATGCCGGTCGGCGTTTTAGGGTAGCTATTGCTTCAGCAACAGGCAGCGTTGAGACAATCGCCTTAAAACCATCTTTGATGCGTTTGTCCTCGAGCGCTTTTATGGCTTCCAGAAATATAGGTCTGGTTACCACCAGCCAGATAGGCTTCTCGTTCACTGCAGCATTAGCCGCCAGGGTAGGTTGCGGCAAAAGCACTGTCGGCAAGCACAGACACAAACATAAAAAAATACTCAAAATCGACATTGGAATAACCAAAGGTTTCACGATATATCCTCCGAAATGTGATAATGTCAAATTCAGCTAATGGCCGCCCTTAACCCGGCTGGCCGAGCTACAGATATACCCATTATACAGGAAATGTTTAATTCCTTACATCAAAATTATCACAATTCAAGTTTTTTGCCGCCGCTTTTAAACTTGCTCCAAGGATGCCAGGCCGATGTTTTCTGCTATTCTATCGAATTCGTCCAGAGAGTAAAATTCGATGATTATCTTGCCTCTTTGGCCATTTTTGCGGGTCTCAATGCTTACCCTTGTGCCAAGCTGGCTGCTGAGTTTGCTCTCGAGGTCGAGAATATGGGCCGGTTTCGAGCGGGCGGTTGTCCTGGCTTGCTCTGTGCCTGTAAGGTATTTTCGGACCAGTCTTTCGACTTCACGGACGCTGAGCCGGCCTGCCATTGCTCGATTGGCCAGCTTCCGGCGAAGCTCGTCGGTGGGCAGGGCAAGTATCGCACGGGCGTGGCCCATATTCAACTGGCGATGGACTAACATTTGTTTGATTTCGTCCGGTAAGTCCAGCAGTCGCAAGTAGTTAGCGATAACAGAGCGGTCCTCACCGAGCCGCTGAGCGGCTTCGGTCTGGGTTAGAGAGAAAGTGTTGAAATAGTTTTGATATGCCTTTGCGCGTTCGAGGGGATTGAGGTCGGTTCGGTGAATGTTCTCAATTAGTGCCAGCTCAAGCAGTTGCTGGTCGGTTGCCTGACGAATTAGGGCGGGTATGGTTGTCAGAGAAGCTAATTGGGCGGCCCGGAATCGGCGTTCGCCGGCGATTAGCTGGTATCCCGACTCGGCCGGGCGAACAATAATTGGCTGAATTACGCCATTGGCTCTGATGGACTCGGCCAAATCTGCCAGCTCCTGTTCATCCCATACCGTTCGTGCCTGATACGGATTCGACGATATCGCTTCGATACTAATTTCCTGTAGCGAATCGCATAACTCTTTGTCTGGCGGGAAGTTAGGGTTTATCGCCGGTTCGGGCGATACCTGATTTGCCTCTGCGGTACCGAACGTTATCGGACTTAAAAGCGACTGCAGCCCCCTGCCGAGACGTTTTGGTTTTTCTCTTTTTTTGTTGGTCATATAAGTGCTCCTTCACAAAATATTAGGAATCCTGTTTTCCTTTGCCTGCTTTTAGCTGGCATTCAGGCGTTAGCTCAAATGATACTTCGGAATTTTCACTGGAAATTCTGCAACTTTACCGGATTAAAAAGAGTTTTTTGGAAAAAAAGTTTCACGTGAAACAATGG
>CAZWKM010000083.1:4699-7738 GCA_964634165.1 uncultured Pirellulales bacterium
ACTTTACCGGATTAAAAAGAGTTTTTTGGAAAAAAAGTTTCACGTGAAACAATGGCGAAATATCCGGGCTGGAGGTTTGGTGTAGTTTTCTTGCGCCTGGTGGTCTGTGCCTTGTGATTTGAGGAGTTGTCATTGCGAGGCCGCAGTCCGCTTGGGGACGCCTTGCGGCGGATGCGGCCGTGGCAATCTCAACCCTTCAAAAGTTTGAGATTGCTTCGCTGCGCTCGCAATGACAACAAGCAGATACAATAACAACCATCAATTGACCTGCGACAGAATATTAGCTTTCGCGATGTGATCGGGTACGGATAGATTTGGAAGAGCTGTATTGTGATGCGGCTTGATATGAAGAGGTATTCGTAAGTCGGTGCAAAAATGAATCGGCAGTGTTTGCCTGATGTTTATTGCAGGGTGCACATTGTCCGGTTGCATTTTAGAGAACGCAAGCAGAGTCATTTGATTCGGCGGGATGTTTGGAGAGTCAAGTCGGCCTGGGCAAAACGTTTCACGTGAAACGAAAAAGTAGCGAATAGCGTTTAGCATACAGCGGACAGGAAAAGAAACGAGACACAAGAGCAATTGAGAATATAGAATGATGAATCGCGAGGACGCAGGAGGGAGTCAATTAAAGGTCGTAAATTGGAAAATTAACAAAATGGCAGCAGGGAATTGTTAGTTGGAAATACACCAAACGAAGTGAAGGCGGATAGCAGCTATCGCTTAGAAAGCTGCATCGTGGTGTGTATATTGTGTATCGGGTATATCGACAGTTATGAGCACATAGAACGAAGAGGGTTTTGAGTCATCCATTGAAGACCATAAAAGCTCGGGTGGAAAAATTAGCCGCGATAGATAAGAGGAAAAAACAGCAGAAGTGCAGGTTATGTGAACGCTTCTATCTTGTTTTTGGATTCCCGCTCTCGCGGGCAAGAATATCTGGTTGCATACGTTAGTCTCTTGTGTTATAAACATTCGTTTGGAACCGATCACAATCGATGTTTGGAACGAAATAGATGGAAGTTGCGGAATTAAGAACAGCGATATCAGAGTTGCGGGCCCGGATTGATAAAATTCGGGACTGGCTTTGACCTGTCCAATAAAAAATCTCAGTTCAAAAAGCTCGAAAAGAAGATGTCCGGGGCGGGTTTCTGGGACAATCCCGATACAGCACAACGAGCAGTTTCTCAATTAAGTGCGCTTAAATCAGTGATTGAGCCGATGGAAGAGCTTCAGTGCGAGGCCGATGATTTGGCGGAGCTTTTCGAGATGGCGTCGGCTGAGTCAGATAAAGAAGAATTGGCTCAATTAGAAGATGATTTGAGCGAGCTGATAAAACAATGCGAGGAAATCGAATTGGCAGGGCTGTTGTGCAGGCCCAACGATATGAAGAATTGCTTTTTCAGTATTCACGCAGGAGCCGGTGGGACAGAGAGCTGCGACTGGGCAAATATGCTGCTGAGGATGTACACGCGTTATTTTGAGATGAAAAAATACAAATTCCGGGAACTTGATATTACGCCTGGTGAAGAGGTGGGCGTGCGGTCGGTGACGCTGCGGGTCAGCGGGCCTTTTGCCTACGGCAAGCTTTCGTGCGAGACGGGGGTGCATCGGCTGGTTAGAATAAGTCCGTTCGATTCGCAGAAACGGCGGCATACGAGTTTTGCGGCGGTGGACTGCGTTCCGGAATTTGATGATGATATCGATATTGAAATAAACGAAGGAGACCTCAGGATTGATTTTTACCGGGCGAGTGGCGCTGGTGGACAACACGTGAATAAGACCAGCTCGGCGGTGCGGATTACACACGAGCCGACCGGTATTGTAGTGCAATGCCAGAATGAAAGGAGCCAGCATAAAAACAGGGCAGAGGCGATGAAAGTGCTCAAGGCAAGACTCTATATGCGCGAGCAGCAGAAGCGCGATGCCGAGCTTGCAAAGCTGTACGGCGACAAGGGCGAAATCGCCTGGGGAAACCAGATACGCAGCTATGTAATGCAGCCTTATCAAATGGTTAAGGACCATCGAACCGAGTTTCAAACGGGTAATGTGGCGGCGGTGCTGGACGGAGAGCTCGACGGATTTATCGAAAGTTATCTGCGGCACCGGGTGAAAAAGAGAAAAGGTAAAAATTAACCGCAGAGAACGTGGAGAACGCAGAGAAATAATTAAAAATAAAAAAGTAAAAAGGGCTGGAAAGAATGAAAGAGATTATTGAGGTTGAACTGAAAACACGGAAGGTTGATTTTAGCAAATGCGAAACAGAGCTGCTTGCGGTGGGGCAATTCAGCGATGCCAAAGTATTAGACAAGCTAAGCGGAGAGCTTAACAGCAGGCTTGACGGTGCGATTGAGCGGTTGATTAAATTGGGTGATTTCAAGGGAAAAGAGGGGACGAGCGCAATTGTTTACGGCAACGGCAAGATAGGCGCCAAGCGGGTTCTGCTGGTCGGTTTGGGTGAAAAGAAAAAGGCAACGCTTGATACCATTCGCAAGGCGGCGGCTAACGTGGCGAATAAAGCGGTAGCAATGAAAGTAGAAGCCATCAGTCTGGCGCTGCACAAAGCGTTTGGGGGGCGGTTTGATTTGTCTGCGATGGGCAGGGCTATGGGAGAAGGGGCATATTTCGGCAGCTATCGCTATGATGAGTTTGTTACTGAGAACGAAAAAGGGCGATTAGATTCGCTCGGCGTTGAGGTGATTGATTCTGATTCTGCGAAAACAAGGAAGTTAAACAAAGGAGCTTCAAGGGGGGCTGTTATCGGCAAAGCGCAAAGTTATGCCCGGACGTTGATGAATCGGCCGGCCAACGTAATGAATCCGGCCAGGCTGGCTGCTGCTGCAAAAGAATTAGCTCGTGGTTGTGAGAGATTGAGCTGTACGGTTTTTGATGAAAAGCAGTTAGCTGCAAAGGGTATGGGAGGGGTGCTTGCGGTGGGGTCCGGCTCACAAAATAAGCCGAGATTTATCGTTTTGAAGTACAGTTCTGCGAGTAGAGCCGCAAGCAGACTGCCAACGGTTGGTCTGGTTGGCAAGGCGATAA
>CAZWKM010000084.1:0-7697 GCA_964634165.1 uncultured Pirellulales bacterium
AAGGAGCCCATATCGAGCCAACGACAGTCCAACTTTATGGCGTAAACTTTTTCGGCCTTTTCCATAACGGAATAATCAATGCTGATTTTGGGTAATTTTACGAACCACTCCTGGAGGGTTTTCTGCTGATTGGGGCTGCCCCAATCGGCTTGAATTCTGCGGAGAGGTTTGGCAGCTTCGGGCAGGAATTTTTCCAGGTTGGCCAAGATTGTTTTTGCCTTCCAGACAAACATGCCGGAGTTCCAGAAGTACCGGCCGGTGTCGAGATATTCTTTTGCGGTTTTTTCGTCCGGCTTTTCCTTGAATGCCTCGACTTCATATATTTCGTTTTCACAATCGGGCCACTTTCGGACGTCGGCACATTTTATATAACCAAGCTGGGTACTGGCGAAGGTCGGCTGGATGCCGAAAGTTATCATATCGTCCGGATTATTATTGACAAAGGTCAGGGCGTCTCTGATGGCCTGCTGGAGTACTTCGGCGGGCTCTATTATCTGGTCGGCGGTGACAACAGCTATCGCGGCGTCGGGGTCATATTTTGTCAAGACGGCTGCGGCCAATCCTATGGTGCCGGCGGTATCGCGGACGGCGGGCTCGGCGATGACGTTATTAAAAGGCAATTCGGGCAAGTCTTCGCGGACGAGGTCTGCATAGCCGGCGTTTGTGAGAATGATTATGTTTCTCGTATCGAATATCGGCGAGAGGCGCTCAAAACAACAGCGCAGAAGTGTCTGGCCATCGAGAAGCTTTAAGACCTGCTTTGGGCGTTTTTTTCGGCTGAGCGGCCATAATCTTTTTCCGGTGCCCCCTGCCATTATCACCGCATAGTCCATTGTCAGCCCCTTTTCAAGTGAAGACAAAAAATAACACGGGCACAACGATTACAACAAAGGTTGCCATAGTAACCACCCAGAGTGCACTGGCCAACGGGCCGTCTAAATCAAAAACATTGCTCATTGTCACCATAAGTACAGCACTCGGAGTAGCTGACAGAACTATTATCACTTTTTCGACTAAGCCGTCTAAGTTTCGCCCGGTCAGTGCCAGCAGCCAGATAATCAGAAAGGCCGCTGCCGGTGTTAGAATAAATTTTACCACAGCGAGCGGAAAATACAAGTTTATATAGTTTTTGAGCCGAGATAATTTTACCCGCAGGCCAATTGCGAAAAACGACAGACTGGAGGCGGTGTAAACTAAGATGTCAATAATATGAAATTTCAACACGAAATCGGGGGTTTTGACATTGGTCAAATTCAGAATTATGGCTGTTATTACGGCTGGAATCGCAAGGCAGCGGGGGTCCAATACCTGTTTGAGCCTGAATCCGGCGTTAGAGTCTTTTATTCGAAGCTCCCGAACCTTCAGTAGAGGGAGAAAGACAAGATAAAAAGTGGGTAAAGAAAGTAAGAGATATATGTTGGCCAGGGCGAGGCCAACCGCACCAAATAAAGCATAGCAGACGAACCCACCGCCGGTATATCCGATATTGCTCAGCCCCCCTGCCAGAATGAGTGTCAATCGGCTTCTTCGGTCGAGCTTGAGGAAATGAAACAGCGCTGTTGAAAGAACCGTCCTTGTCAGCATTAAACATAAGCCAACTATCGGCAGCCAAATGAGCTGGCGGCTCAACTGCATACGCCAGATTACGAGCAGAGCGATAAGCCAATTGAAAGTGACCAGGACGGCGGTCATTATTTTTTTGGCCAGGTGCTCCGGCACCCCAAATCGATTGCTTGCGAGGTAGCCGGATGTCAGGCCTCCCACTAACACTACAAACATACTTGCAAGACGAAGGTGAGAATCTATTGCAGACAAATGTGCCAAAACACTGGAAAGAACCAGGTGCATCAGACCAGAAAGTCTCCGTCAATTTCGGTTAGGGATTGAATTAGCTGGGCCAATTTTTCACAGCCGGATTTGCCCATGAGAGCGAAAGTGGCTTCTTTACCTAACTCAACAGCCGGTTGGTCATAAGGGTTGATGCCGAATAATGCGCCGGCAAAAGAGGTCGTTACCTCATACAGATAAATAAACTGGCCTACGGTATAAGGATTTACCTCATCGAACACAACCGTAAGGCAGGGACGCTTGCTCTGCAGAAGGGCATACTCGGTGGCCCTCTTTTCGTTGTTAAGCAGCTCGCTCAGCTTTTTACCGGCAAGATATCCAAGCTCAGGGGTGCAATCGGGAGCAGGGCCAATCTTAAGGTCTCTGTCGAAATTATTGACCTGCAGGAAAGTGAACAATTTATCGTTTGGGCCTTCGCGATACAACTGTACCTGGCTGTGCTGGTCGGTGGCGCCGAGGGCCTTGACGGGCGTAGGGCCTATATGCACATCTTCGCCGGCTAAATCTTTTGCTTTACCGAGACTTTCGGCCCAGAGCTGCCGATACCAATCAGCCAGATCCTCGAGGGCGTAGCTATAGGGCATCATTACGGAGATTTTTTTGCCTCGATTATAAAAGTGGTAATTTATTGCCGCGTTAACTGCGGCGGGGTTTTTGTAAAAATCCTCGCAGCTAACGCTGCCGTCCATATCACGGGCGCCTGCCAGAAGGGAGTCGATATCAACTTCGCACATAGCCGCACTGAACAGACCAACGGCACTTAAGACGCTAAATCTACCGCCGATACCCTGCGGAACTTCGAGGTGGCGTAAGTTGTCCTTTTCAGCAATTCTGCGAAGCGGCCCTTTCTCAGGGTCAGTGGTTGCGATTACACGTTCTTTATAGCCTTCGGGACCGAGCTTGTCCAAAAGCAGTTGACGGACAATCATAAATTGGCTTAGAGTCTCTGTGGTTTGGCCGGATTTGCTGATAACATTAAAAATAGTCTTGTCGAGCCTGTTACTAACCCAGTCCAAAAACAAACCAAACTGGACAGGGTCAATGTTGTCAAAGACGAAGAGGCGCGGGCCGGAGCGTTGCTTGTCGTCGAGATTGTGCATATAAGGATTCAATGCAGTTTGCAGGGCGATGTTGCCGAGGGCGGAGCCGCCGATGCCGAGGACAACGAGATTTTCGCATCGGTCTTTAAGCTCTGCAACCAGCTCTTTGACCTTTTGAGAAATTTCTTTGTTAAAAGGGAGGTCCCTGTATGGAGTTTTGCCGGCACGTTTTTCTTCGTTCAACCGAGAAATTAACGGCGAGGTTTTTTCGGCAAGTTGTTTTAATTGGTCGGCGGTGATGCCATGCTCGGTGCCGATAACCTCGGAAGTAACCTTTTTGTAGTAGAGTTTAATTTGCGATTCCGACACTGGTACATCCCTTTCGCATTCGTTCTTAAGCTTTTTGCTTACACCTCACCCTTGCGGAAAATCGGAGCGCAAGGGTAAAGTGCACAACATCCCCACCAGCAAGAGGTCAAATGTACTCGACCTCGGTGCCAAGTGAGTGGCCCGACTCACACCTATCGTCTGCCGATGTGCTCGACCTCGATTCCGGCGAGCTGGCAGTATGCCTTGAACGGAAGCTCCAGGTCGCCGTATATAAATAACTGGTGGAAACCCCTTGTGTCACGCGAGTCGGGAATGTCATCCATTTCAAGCTCGACGGAAGTTCTGCAGCCGCCTGAGGGTGGTGTGTCGATGTTGCGAAGGACGCGTCCGGTTCCGAGGATGATTTTGCCCGGGCCATTGAACTCCATAACGGTGACTTTTTGGTCGATGCGCCAGAGCACCTGCATCGCCACGCCGATGTTGGACTCGGAATGAGTACGGAGGATGAAAGGCGCGGGTGGCTTGTCAAAACCATCGAGTTTGGTGGCACAGGTGCAGTGGGCACCCATCAGGGTGTTGTTAACGGTGTTGGGCGCGGGGTCCTGCATAAAGCCGGGCCGGTCGAAGAGAAGGTTCGTGAGCCGGGTAGAGATGGCGGCGTTCCAGTCGGCCTCGCAGGTGCCGAGCCCACCCTCGTCGCGGAGCCGGGAGAAAGCCATACAGGGTGGCTGAATCTCGTGGCGAGTAATGGGACCCAGGCAGTCCATCGAGAAGCCCTGGCAGTTCTCGGCAGCCATAAGACGTCGGCAGACAATGTAGTTCTTGGCAGCGTCGAGAATGTCCTTCTTTTTGGGCTCGACAATCTTTTTGGCGTTGCTGGTGTAGTATTTGGCCATGGCCCGCACTTCATCGGTCTCCTGAACCTTCTTGAATTCCTCGGGGAAGCGTTTGCTGGGGATGTAGTGGAGGGTGGTGCCGATGACATCGAGCACACGGTCTGCGGTCTTGTTGCCTGCAACGATGCAGATGCGGGTGTTCTTCATCTCGTGGATGGTCTTGAACATCCGCAAGCCGAAGGTAAGCCAGCCGACGTCCTGCGTTGCGGCAACAAAGACGCCGGGGATATTTCGGGTTGCCTGGAGGTTTCCGGTAAAGGAAGTTCCCATCGGGCTGAAGACAATTGTCGGGATTTTTCCCCGGTTTTTGGCAATGTTGTTAGTATTACCCCAGGAATCGAAGCCCCGATGGTGCAGGCACATGCTGATAACCATCAGGCCATCCGGTGGGGCTTTTTTGAGGTCCTCGAAGAGTGCACTGACGAGTTCCGGCTTGTGAAGCGGCTCGTTGGTTAGCTGGAGGTTGACTCCAAACTTGTTGGCGGCGTCTGTGAGTGTCTCTGTGTATTGGCGCTGGCGGGCTTTGATGTTGTAGGCGGCGCCGGGCCAGCCCATCCAGTACTTATCGACGTTGGGGCGCACAAACACGGCGCGAACAAGTGGCTTGTTAGCAGACTTCGACTCCGCGGCGAACAGCGATGAGGTGAAGTCGAGCAGACCCATCTTCGTAGCCGCCGCCAGGGCACCTGTGGTTGCCAGGAAGCTACGACGATTCAGCTTGAGGGGACAGTTAGATGCGGCATAGTTTTTGTCAGTTTGCATTGTGATTCCTCCTAAAATGTAATGTTCCAATTAACTCTTCTTAAAATACATAAGTCTATAACCAACTCCGCCTAAACCACCGGGGTTGTCAATTATCATTTCATTATAACCTGCAGGAGTTGATACGCAACTGAAATTTGCTGTGAAAGTATTATCGTATCTGGAGTTCAAAATCGGTCAGTTCGAGTTAATCAACTTAATTGGACATCTATCGGTTCCTTTGTGCTCTTATCGAACGAGAAGGTGCCGGTCAGTCGACGGTCACCCCGGCGTGCGGTAACTTTGTATTGGCCGAAAAAACCTCGGAAGCGTGCTTTGCCGCCAGGTATGAGCGTTGTTTTGGTTTGCGTCCACCATTTGTCTTTGATGAGGCGCTCTAATTGCTCGTAAGCTGGCTTTGGCGTCATATCTGTCCGCAGGAATCCGGCTGGTGCCCGCTGCCACGCACCCTGGTCGGTGAAGTCCCACCAGGTAATGGCCTCGACGGCGGGGTGCGAAAAAAGGACCGTATAGAACTCGGGCACTTTCTCGGCCTGATACTTCTCACCCTCCGACGTTGTGTTCCAGCCCTGGTTTGTCCTGGGGCCGGACACGACTGTTGTCTCGGTGAAATGCAACGGCTTTCCGAATTTCGCGAACGACTGACAGACCTGCCAGGTTCGCTCAACGGGCCAGCAGCCTCCGTGCATGTGGGACTGGATACCGATGACATCGTAAAGAGGTTTGCCATCATCATCAACGAGCTTGGAAATTACTTTCTCGGGATAAGCCGGGTCGGTTCGATAGTCGTTGATGAGCAGCGCGGCCTTGGGATTTGCCTTGCGTGCGGCCTTGAATGCGGCACGGACATAGGCGCCGATGCCCATTTTGCGAATGGCCTCGGTTAGCTTAGGTGCATTTTTCTTGCACTGGTCACGGTCGTAATGTGTCGCTTCATTGACGACGTCCCAGATATCGATATCGCCTTTGAATTTACGGACACAGCGATCGATTCGCTTGAACTGGAGTTGCATTGCCGCTTCGGGCTCGTCCGGGAGCCACTTCTGCTCAACGTAGTTCCAGGCAAGCGGATGCCCCTTGGTCGTTACGTTGTGGGCCTTGCACCAGCGGACGATTTGGTCGCTGCGAACGTCCTCTGGTTCACCTTGCCGACGCTCGTAATTCCACCAGTAGAAAGGCAGCGTTGCGAAGTTCAGCAGCGCAGCGAAGCGCTTTTCGTAGGCAGCATTGTCCTCAGGCGTTCTGCACCGGGCCAGCTTGAAGATGTTGCATCCGAAGAGGAACTTGTGGCGTGTCTGGGCGATTCTGGCGGTCAGAGAAGCTTGAAGGGGTTTGCCGTCCGGCCCGAGAAGTCTCAGTACCACATTGCCTTTGCGGTGCTTTTCAATGCGGGCGTCAGCGTGGTCGAGAATCTGGTCTCTTTGTTCTTCCGTAGCGAGCAAAGGGGTCGGCAAAGCTAAGGAAGCTGCACCCAGGCCTGCTGCCTTAAGAAAACTTCGGCGATTTAGCCGAATGTTTACTTGCCTGCGTCTTTCCAGCCAATCATGTCTATTCATAAAATCCCCCTTTCACAAGAATTTTGCAAGCCCCCTGCCAAATGCAGGGATTTTACAGAAGTCTTTTTTATCACTCAATATTTATAACAAAAAAGGCACAACTTAATTGTCGCTGCGCCTTTACAATCCAAACGACCATCCTCCATTCTCATCACCTTTAATTCAAGAATATCCCGTAACAAACTTTATCCAGCTTTATTGGTTGAGCAAGTCATCAAGGTAATGCGCTTGCTCCTACCAACTCATCTATCATTTCAATTTCTTTAAATCTGCAGAAATGCCGAAGTTCTGTGGTGATATCCCCATAGCATGTTACTCGATGCAGTCCATGCGACCAGTTTTTCCATAGTTCTTCCACATCGCCGTCCACCTTGACTGTGATTTTGGTACGGCAGCCCCTGTCGTGCTCAAGCGAGACCGGCGCATCGATAATTTTACCTGTAAAGGACAGTAAAAGATCAGGACGAACCAATTTTGCCTGAGTGACTTTTTGGCCGATGCGCATTTTCACCTGTGGTACAGCGCCCTCTCGCCGTTCCATAATGCTGCGTAACTTATACGGAGCAGCCGGCCCATCCGGACCATCCATTTTTGTTGTCCCCATACAATGAGCGAGAATGATACTGTTGTTGGATTCATCTACCGTAGGATCGCTGATAAAACCAGGCTTTCCCACCAATCCCTGAAACAGAATGTGAGTCATAGCAGAGCCTAAATCCGATTCACAAATACCACCTAAACCCATATTATTGAGTCTGATAAAACCGATACAGGGGTAGGCGTAAGCCTGGCAGAGTGGACGGTGCATAGTACCATAACAATCAGCGGTCACTACGGTTGCATCTTCTTCCTCCAGCAGCTTTTCAAGAGCCAGTGCCAGTTTGCAGGACTTAAATATTTCTTCCCTGGAGGGTTCTACAACTTTAACGGCTCCTCTAATCCACCTGTCGGCCTCTGCCTGTGCCTGGCTATCGTCAACAGCATCACAAGCATCGAGCACTCGTTTGAGTTCGATTTGTTTAATCTCTGTTCCAAATTTATCTTTTATATTGTTAGCATATCCGGCAAATGACCGAGTTGTGAGGTTGAGAATCCTGGCTTCCCTTAAATGATGAATTGCACGGAAAGGTCTTATAGCAGCGGCAAGTTGCTTATAATCACTGGTGAGCATGCATTCCAATTTAGCTCCGAGTTCCTGCTTACGTAATGAGCCGAATCCGGTCCATCCATGCCCGGAATACGGAACGGCAAAAACCGTTGTTGGC
>CAZWKM010000085.1:0-7633 GCA_964634165.1 uncultured Pirellulales bacterium
AAAGAATACATTGGAGATTGCAAACACGGTAAACGGCTGCGCCAATATCACAAGTGACGGAATAGTCGCCCCGATGCGTCTTATCGCGACGTAGTAGAGCACATGGCCCAATGCTATGGCCGTAACAGCCGAAATCACAACACACGCCCACCCCCGCACATCCATCTTCACACAATCCTCTGGGCTGCCAAAAACGAAAGCAAGCACACAGAGTGCGCCAGCCGTGTAAATGCTTATCACAGAAAAGCCGCTGCGGGAATCAATATCCCTGAAAGCAAATTTTACCGAAATCGTGTACACTGCCCACATAACAGATGTCGCCATTGCAATAACTATGCCGGTCATTGTCTTAGTCGCGGCGAAATCTTCCTTGTAATACATCACGCCAACCACCCCGATTGCGGAAAGCCCGACGCCCGACCAGAAGCGTTTACTTCTCGCCAGCGCCCTTTCATCGACAAAGAATATTAGCGAAAAACCAGCTATCCAGATAATAGAAGATTTCGTCAGTAGAACCATAAAAGCCGGGTCGAGGTAGTAAAAACCCCCGGCCCATAAACTCTGCATAACTATATTTGCCGCAGCCGGTAAAAGGGCCCGCCGCCACAGGTTTTTGTCAATCCGGTTTTTTTTGAGAGCAAACAGTAGAAACGGCAGCCAGAACAGACAAGCCACCAGATATCGCAGCATGTTTTGTGTCCACAGGTCGAGATGGCCGGCAAGAAATTTTATAAAATTCGGCCCCACCGACCAGAAAAGCAGCGTACCAAGGCAGGCCAAAGTTGCTGATGTATCGAATTGTCGAATCTTCGCAGTGTTCATTTATTAAATTTTTGTGTGCCTTAAAATTAGGGACAGTCATAAAAGACGTTGACAGTCCCGAATTTTCCATTTGCTGTTTTACCGACGCTGTTGTTAAGTCGCAAATAGTTCTTACGCAGTCAAAAGAGGAAGATTCCAAAATCCCCTTTTTATGATTGCTGATTCTATCCCCTACGAAGCTGCTATTGCAGGAACGGATTGTGTGCTTTTTCCTGCGCTATTGTTGTTACAGGGCCGTGGCCGGGATAAACGGCAGTCTCATCGGGCAGGGTAAAGAGTTTTTCCTTTATACTTTTTATCAGCTGCTCCATATTGCCGCCCAAGTCTGCTCGCCCTACTCCGTTGGCAAACAGCGTATCATCCGTGAAGACGATTCCCTCATCCTTTGAATACAGGCAGACACCGCCCGGCGTATGACCGGGAGTATGAAGTACCTCCAGCTTTATGTCGGCCTGCTCGATTATGCCTGCCCCTTCGATAAGGAAGTCAGTCGCGATGATATCTGGGGTGCTGGGCAGTCGCCCTGTCAAAGCTGATACGCCGCTTGCGGTTTCCCTGAGCATTTCGGCATCGAGTTTATGGATATAAACCTTTATCTCAGGGTAGCTCTTGCGCAATACCGCTACGCCTGCAACGTGGTCTATATGCCCGTGAGTAAGGACCACCGCGAGAGGATTTAATTTATGCTCGCCGAGAAAGTCAATCAGCTCGCCGGCCTCAAGGCCCGTATCGATAACAAGGCAGTCTTTGGCTGTCTCGCTATTACGCAGGATATAGCAGTTGGTTTCATACGCACCCAGAATTAAATGGTCGATTTGCATTTAGCTATGCTCCTTAAAAACCGATTACAATAACAGAAATGCCCTTTGTGGTCAATATCCTTTTGGGCTTGACCGACGGGCCCGGGTTTGTTAGTGTGTTTGGCCAATATCTCGTGGAGCGTTAAGCGAACAAAAGACGAGATACGAAATGCGAAATACGAGATACGAGAAATGAAGGATTTTAGGCGAGTATTCAAGTATGTCTGGCCTCAATGGCATCGGCTCGTAACGATTTGTTGCAGCGTATTTTTGATAAGCGTTCTTTATGGGTTGAGCTTCGGGACTATCTCTCCGCTTTTGACGGTGATGATGGGCTCGGAGGGACTGCACGGCTGGGTCAATAGAAATATCAGTGAGCGCCGCTACGGCGCCAGCTTTTATGTGCCCGATAGCGTTGAGCTGTCAGACCCCAACAATCCTGATGCGGCGTATTGTCTGCGCATTGCCAGGGTTAAGAATAAGAGCCTGGCTGAGCGGGCCGGGCTTCGACGCGAAGATTCGATTGTCGGAGCGGGCAGCAGTTTAATCAGCGAAAAGACAAAGAGGATACCGTCCGGCAGACTGCTCCGGGAACTGGCGACGGTAGATAAAGTCAAATCCATAGTAATTCAGTATCGCCGGTTCGACGACTCCGGACAATTGCCAGCCAAACCAATAAAAAAGGAACTTCGGTGCGGCAAAAAGCCGTTTTATGCTGACTATGCACAAAGACTTCTTCGCTTCGTGCCGCAGGAGCAGACGAGGGAGAACAAGAAGAATGCTGTAGTATTTATCATACTCTTGATGGCTATCGTCACTGTGGTCAGGTGTATGGCCCGATTCTACCAGGATTACACAGCACGTAAGGTTGTGCATACCGCCCTGGCCAACCTGCGGGAAGATGCTTTTCAACACTCCCTCGAGATTCCGGTAGGATTTTTCGCCGGCCAGGGCCCGAGCGACACCGTCAGTCGATTGGTGCGAGATACTGAGGCAATTGGTAACGGGGTCAAGGTTTTGCTCGGCAAGGCGCTTCGAGAGCCTTTGAAGGCATTGGGCCTTGTCGGGATGGCCATGCTGATAGACCGCAATCTGACATTGATATTTTTGTGCGGGGCGCCGATATCCCTGTTTGTTTTAGGCAAGTTGGGAAAGAAAATAAGGCGCGCTACAAGGAGGTCTCTCGAAAGCTGGGCGAAAATGTTAGTCAAGCTCGGAGAGGCAATCGCAGCGATACAGATAGTGAAGGTATATAACCGTCAGCAGTATGAACACGGGATTTTCTACGCCATCAACCGGAAATTATTGAAGCAGCAATTCAGAATTGCCAAGGCCGATGCCGCCACGTCGCCGATATTGGAGACGCTTGGAATGATAGCCGGCTCCATAGGACTGATATTTGGGGCACAGTGGGTCCTTGGGGGTACGATGCAATGGCCCGACTTTTGCGCTTTGTTGTTTTGTCTCGGTGGGGCAGCGGAGTCTGTCCGACGCACCAGCGGTGTGTGGAACAGGATTCAACAGGCCGGGGCCGCCGCTGAGCGCGTCTATTCCGTCATTGACCAATGTCCGGAAGTGGAAAGGCCCGGCGCTTTTGAACTTGCACCTTTGAAGAATAAAATCGAATTTAGCAACGTCGTATTTACCTATCCGGGCTCAGAGACGCCCGTATTAAAAGGAATAAATCTTTCCATACAGGCAGGCCATAATGTCGCTATCGTAGGACCTAACGGCTCAGGAAAAACAACGCTGGCAAATTTGATACCGAGGTTTTATGACCCCGATAGCGGCCGGGTCTTGATAGACGGCAAAGACATTCGCGATGCGACACTATTTAGTTTGCGAAGCCAGATTGGGATGGTTACGCAGAATGTGGTGACGTTCAACGATACTATAGCGGCCAATATAGCGTATGGTAAACCCGGTGTCACCACAGAAGAAATAATTGCTGCTGCCGGGCGTTCATTTGCCCACGAATTTATTTCCCCCTTGCCCGATGGCTATGACACAATCATCGGCGAGCAGGGCGTCGGCCTTAGCGGCGGCCAGTTGCAGAGAATTGTCATAGCCAGGGCGATTGTGAAGAACCCTGCAATCCTGATTTTTGATGAGGCCACAAGTCAGGTTGATGCCGACAGCGAAGCCAAAATTCACAACGCCATCGAGGAAATTATGCAGGATAGAACCAGTTTTATAATCGCCCACAGATTCAGCACCGTCATTACCGCTGATGTGATAGTGGTAATGGATGACGGCCGAATTATCGCTCAGGGTCAGCACGATGAGCTGATGCAAACCTGCCCATTGTATCAAAGTTTATACGAAACGCAGCTGGTAAAAGCATAGGAATCTGATGCGAGCGGCAGGCAACGAGCAGCAAAATTTGTATAGTCGTACCTAAAATTCGTACTTTGATTTACAGTAAATTGCTCATCTTGCCGATTTAATTAGGTGGTCCAGGAGGGACCATATTTTGCAACGTATTGCAAAATGGGAACCCGAACTAATGTAACAGTGTCCCTTGATATTTGGGGCCTGAAATTATGACCGATTTTTCACGGCAAAAACAAGCTCACGAACTCTTCAAGAGATATGAAGGCAATCCGATAATAACGCCGGATGATTGGCCTTATCCGGCAAATGCCGTCTTTAATCCCGCCGCGGTTAAGTTAAATGCAGAGACACTTCTGCTGGTTCGCGTCGAGGATATGCGAGGCTTCTCACATCTGACCGTTGCACGCAGTGCCGACGGTTTCACAAACTGGCAAATTGACTCTGCTCCAACTTTCGAGGCCGACCAGAGCTCTCGCGAGGAAAAGTGGGGGCTGGAAGACCCCCGCATTATCTGGCTCGAGGAGCAAAAACAATTTGCCATTACGTATGTCTCCTTCAGTGAAGGCGGCCCCGTAGTTTCGCTGGCCATTACCAAAAATTTCAGAACTTTTGCCCGCCTCGGTGCTCTTTTGCCGCCGGAAGATAAGGATGCCTGCCTGTTTCCTTGCAGATTCAGGGGACGATTTGCCCTGATTCACCGCCCCATTGTTCGAGGCCAGGCACATATCTGGCTCAGCTTCTCACCCGACCTGAAGCACTGGGGCGACCATAGACTGCTGATTAGAACAAGGCCGGCCTATTGGGACTGCCATAGAGTCGGACTGGCTTGTCAGCCCATAGAAACACCACAGGGCTGGATGCTATTCTATCACGGCGTGCGTGCCACTTCAGCCGGAGGAATATACCGGCTCGGAGTGGCTCTTTTGGACCTCGAAGAGCCCTGGAAAGTCCTGCGCCGAAGTGATGAATGGATCCTGGGGCCGCGCACTTCTTACGAACGCGTCGGTGACGTCAGTGGTGTCGTGTTCCCCACCGGTGCTATTGTGCGCAAAGAAACCAATCAGCTTAATCTCTATTACGGTGCCGCCGACTGCGTTGTCGCCGTCGCAACGGCTAATTTCAGCGATATCCTGGCATACATTACCTCCTGCCCCGAAGTAAAGGAATAAACTTACCTGCGCAGCTTCAGTATCGCCACTCTGACTCTCCGCTATCCCACCTCGGCCACACTTGACACTCGATATTCACCTCTATATCTTAAAAAAGCCCTTGAATAAAACCGACAGTTAGGATAAAATATTATCGGAACAAAACTTCCAATTACAAAGGGGAAAAAATGAAAAAGACAGCCGCGTTTGTTCTGGCAAGTGTTGTAATCTTGTTTTTCTTGGTTGATCCGGGCTTTGCGGCATTGCCCAGGTACGAAATCATCGACCTCGGCACACTCGGCAGCGACGTTGAGTATGCAATGCTCAAGTTTCAAGGTACCCACATACACCCCCTGCGTGTGCCTGCTGATTACCCAACGATTCAAGATGCTATTGATGCTGCTGTTGATGGAGACACAATTCTTGTTGCAGATGGCATCTATACCGGCGAAGGAAATCGTGATATAGACTTTGGAGGAAAAGCCATTACGGTCAAATCTGAAAACGGCTCGGAAAATTGCATTATCGATTGCAATGGAACTGAAAATGACCCACACCGTGGTTTCTATTTTCACAACGGCGAAGATGCGAACTCTATACTTGATGGCTTCACCATTACTGGCGGCTATGCGACCGCAATACCTTCCTGGCCGACACCATTACCAGATTCAGCCATGATACCAAATCAGCCATTTGGAGGCGCCATTTACTGCAATAACGCCAGTCCGACAATTAGCAGTTGTGTTATTCTCAACAACAGAGCCTTCGTTTCGCATTGTGCCGGACAAATCACTGGTTTCCGTGGCTATGGCGCCGGCGGCGGAATTTATTGCTTCAACAGCAGCGCAATTATCAACAACTGCATTATTGCCGAAAATGTAGCTGAAAATGGCGGGCAAACTCTTGGCGAAGCAGCTGGAGGGGCGGTATATTGTTCAGGAAACGAAGCGGTAACCATAACCAACTGCACCATAACGGGTAATCAGGCACTCGCTCCTATCGACACAGTTATAAATACAAATAATCCTCTTGATATGGCTATTGAGGGTGAAGGATATTTTGTGCTCAATGATGGTACGCGAGAGCTTTTTACACGCGGAGGTTCCTTTCGCATCAAGTATAATTCAATGCTGGTGGAACCAAAGACAGGATGGGAGGTTCAACGGTTTGGTTCAATCGGAGAGGCTGACGGCTTTCAGATTCCGAGCGACGGCAATATTTATATACCATATGATATACCACTACCGCCAAATCCAACATCAACTATCGTGGTAACGGGCAACCTAAGTGCAGACCAAACCCTCTCTGTATCGCAAACTCAGGTTTTAAGCTCAAATGTTATGTACACTGTTAATGGATATGCTGCTATTGCACATACAAAAATCACCGACCTCGACCAGTTTAGTGGAACAGCTTCGAGTGGTAAGATTTATGTTGCTGGCATCAAGCCGGATGGTACTGAGGTAACTGATAGTACTGGTCTAATTGTATCAGGGACAACAACTCTGGGGGATTTGCTGACTTATATAGATAATAAATTCGGTGCCGGTAATGTGACATCATCATTAGCTAATGGTAAGATACGCATAATTGATTACAACTCCGGTTATAGCAGAACGGATATACTGTTGTCATACGCACCTGGAGGTAGCGAGACTTTGATAACACCGGCCTATTTTGAGGTAACTGTTGTCGGGGGAGATGAGGTCAAAAACGTTAATATTACAATTTATGATTCCATAGGTGGGACACACGTTCTTTCAGCGGCCTTTGTAAGAACCGATACACCAAACACCTGGGATATGATACTGAGATCAATCAGCGGTAATGTTAATTCGATAACTTTCTATAATCGGCGAATTAAAGGTATAGAATTTAGCGGCCTTGATGGTTCTTATGCCGGTTTAAATAGCACAATCGGTGATACCGCCCAATTTGTAATAACATTCGGCCATAACACATCAAACCCACAGACAATCACAATAGACATGGGCACTCCAGGTCAGTTCGATGGTCTGACTCAATTTGCAGGCAGTTCTACCGCAGTAGCAAAAGAGCAGGACGGCCATGAGCCGGGCAGACTTTTAACTGTTTCGGTTAATAGCGAAGGTGTAATCATTGGGTCATTTTCAAATGGCATGGAACGAGATATTGCCAGGATTCAGTTGGCGATGTTCAATGATCCTAATGCTCTTGATCCCACTGACCATGACTATTCCATTCCAATGCCAGCTTCGGGCAACCCCATTGCTACAGCCCCAGGTGACAATGGAGCAGGCACCATACTTGGCGGATACCTTGAGAACCTGGATGGTAACAGATACGCACCAGAGGGGCCTTTTGTATATACAGACCGTAAACTTGATGCAGCTATCGAGGGGGATGAATATTTTGTGCTCAACAACGGCCATCAGAATCTGTTTACACGCATCGGCTCATTTGATTCCGACGTGAATTCAATGCTGATTGACCCTGCCACAGGATATAAGGTCCAGCGAATTGGCTCGGTGGGCGAAACAGATGGTTACC
>CAZWKM010000086.1:0-7557 GCA_964634165.1 uncultured Pirellulales bacterium
CAGGTTAGTACACGAGGCGTCTTATCGCTCCCCGTCAAAGGCAGCTTTATGCTCATAAAATCCATCTTCTCCGCAGCCAGGCAGAGCGCCCGCCACCACTGCTCGAGAGTTTGCACCCGGCGGAAAAGAAGCTGGAGACTCTCGAAGCTGCGGACTTCCTCCTTTATCTGGCGCGTTACGGCATACTTCTCCCGCAGGCCGACAATCGTCTCCCGCAGCCGGACCGAGCCGACAACGCGGAATACAAGTAAAAGCAGCAGCAAAATGCAGAGAAAAATGACAAACGAGTCAATATTGCGGGTGACCATCATAAACATCCCCAGCCCCGCGGCAAGCAGCGTTACTGCATATATCACAATGACCGCGTGGCGCTGCTTAAGGCCCAAATCGAGCAGCCTATGATGGAAGTGGCTGCGGTCGGGGGCGAACATCGAACGCCGCTCTAAGAAACGCCGCAGCATAGAAAAGAGCGTATCGAAAATAGGTATCCCCAGGACCAGGACCGGCAGGGCCAGGCCGACCAGGGCATGAGATTTGGTCGCGCACATTACGCTCGATGAAGCTATAGTAAAGCCCAGGAACATACTGCCGGAGTCGCCCATAAAGATCTTCGCCGGGCTAAAGTTAAAGAACAAAAAGCCGGTCAAACTGCCGAGCAGGGCAAGCATTAATACCGCCATCACGACCTGGCCGCTATAGATGGCAAATATAGCGATGACTCCGCAGGCCACTGCCGAAATACCCGCTGCAAGACCATCGAGGCCGTCGCTCAGGTTAATGGCGTTGGTGATGCCGACAATCCACAGCAGCGTAAGCGGCCAGGAGAACCAGCCGAAGTCGAGTGTAAGCCAGTCGGCAACGGCCACTGATTTTATACGGATGCCAACGGCACAGACAGCGAGAGCGGCAGCTATCTGCGCAAGAAACTTTATGCGTGCTCGCAGGCCCTTAGTCCTAATGTCGTCAATCAGCCCTACAAAGAACATAAATCCAGTAGCAGAAAGCAAGACGATTAGCTCGGGTAGAATACCACGAAAGGTATCACCAATAACGTTCGACAGGAACAGCACGCCGATAGTGAGACACATCATAGATACAAAGATAGCGACGCCGCCTATGCGAGGGACAGGCTTTTTATGGACGGTGCGTGCGCCTGGGGAGTCGGCCGCCTTGAGACTGCGAGCGAGCCGGATTATAACCGGCGTAATCACTAACGCAAGGAAGAGAGAGCCGAGATATACGGACAGATAGGTTTTCATTGAATTAGATATCAGATGGCAGAGTTTAGACTTCAGACCTCAGATGTTAACGAACGCTTTTTTTGAGCTTGTCCTGATCTTCTTGAGATACGTTGCGAGCATACGTTTGATTTCCGTGACGGCCACGTTCAAATCTTCGTAATCTTTGCCCTTTACATAACCGAGATCGCGCGACAGTAAAAGCGTATACTCCAGCTCGCTCGCTGAACCCATAGCGATTGTGAAGAAACGCCCGAGCTCAATATTACTGTCCCTGCCGCACCCCTCAGCGATATTGGTCGGAATTGAGTAAGAAGCTCTTCGCATCTGGCTTAAAAGGCCATAAGTCTCCTCACGTGGGAATGACTTGGTCACCTTGTAAACCTTCAGTGTAAGGTCATGTGCTTTGTGTCATACCTGTATGTCACGAAAGTTTCTCACTTTTTTGCTTTTGAAGGACAAACATTAGACAATGTCCACAATAGGTATTTGGCAGGCTGATATCTGATATCTGACATCTGAACTCTGACATCTGAACTCTGACGTTCCCTCTCAGTCGATGTGCTCCAGAATGTCGGCGTCGAGGATGAGGGTTTTTGGGCTAAAAACGGGGGGTGGTATGTCAACTTGCAGAGTTTGGGCGATATAGGTAAGAAAAATGCGTCAAAAAATGACGGAAAATGACGGAAAATGAGCATAAATTGGCCAAAAATTCGGAAAAATGCGCGCTTTTTTAGCAAAAATGAGTAAAAATTAGCACTTTTTTGAAATTAACATTTTGTTAAAGTGGGGGAAATAGGTAAACCTACTGATTATTGGTGCCCGGTTTTTTTCTCAAATCGTAGATGAAACTACCCCTCAGCCGACTACTAACGTATACAAAATCGCCATCAACAGCGAAAAGGGCTTCCACTTTGTCTCCTACATTGATTTGTGCTGCTCCCGACCGTGCAAGTTCGTTGCGCATCTCTGTTCCGAGTTCCACAATCTGCTTATCGGAAAAGCCAGCTCGCAGCATCACTCGTGCGATGTCCTCGGCGCTCAGGGCAGCTACCTCGCGGTTGCTTACGGGTATGACTTGAGCCTGTGTATGCGCACAGCCAGCCGTACCCAGCAGGGCTGACAGCGACAACACGATGAACAAGCCCCCGATTGCTACCCTGTATCCGTCCTGCTTCACAGCTTTTTGCCTCCTTTGCGCAGACGCGACAAGGTTTCTTGAAGGGCCATCTTAAATTCCTCCCCCACCGGTTCTATTGGAGCCCGTTCTGGGAACGCTTGGACAGCGCGTGGCCTGGCCTCGGGCATCAGGCGTGCCGTCACGAATACTGCCACCTGACGCGAGGATCTTTGACGGCTCGTATTACGAAAGAGTTCTCCGAATATTGGGATGTCGGCCAGCCCCGGGGCTCGGCTTTCCTCTAAACGCGTCCTGCTGTCCATCAGCCCGGCCACCGCCGCCGTTCCGCCGTCCTCGATCCGCACGGTGTTCTTGGTAGTTCGCCGCGTAACAATGGGAAGATTGTCTTCGCCGCGCGCTATTACGTCACTGACCTCGGTCGTGATTTCCAGGGTAATCTCATTATTATCCCCAATGCGGGGCGTAATCGTTAACGTGGTGCCGGTCTCAATTGTCTCCAGCTCAAAACGCGTGTAATAATAGGATTCCTCGGTAATCTTAAAGTATTCTTCCGTTGCCACTTTAATTTCGGCCTCCTGGCCGTCCTGGGCCAACAGTTGAGGGCTGGCTACCACCGTCGCGTCGTCATTCTGAGCGAGCAGGTTCAGCGTCAAAAGCAGCGAATTCGTGAATTCCTGACCGGGTGTATATCCTATCTGGATGCCCCATGGCCACTCGGCTTTTAACCCCCGCTCCAGCCCGTGATGCGCCGAGCTGGACAAAATCCCGGCCGAAATCCCGGGCCAATCCCACTGGATACCGAGATTCAGCAGGTCGCCGCGCTCCATCACTACAACACGGGCATCCAGCAGGACGTGCCGTCTGGGCCGGTCGAATAGTTTCAGGTCCGATACGATCCGCTCCATCAAAGCAGGCCGCGCGGTAATAGAGACCGTGTTGTCGTCAGGGTTGGCCCGAACGTAGTCGCTGAAACCGGTCGATAGAAGTTTCAGTGCTGCATCGGCCTTGATATGGTTAAGCTTCATAAGGCGCGTTTCGCTCACGACCGGGAAGGAAGGACTTGTCGGGTCTGCTGAACAGACCAGATAGTAATCCGGTGTCTCCTTAACAACGTAGCTGGTGCCGGCCAGGACTATCTCCAGTGCCTTTTCAAGCGGTACGTCTTGTAGGGTGCAGGTAACCAGGCCAACAACGCTCTCATCGGGGACGATGATTACGCCCACCTGCAATGCGATGTCGTGAAGTGCCTGACGCAGGTCTGTATCGAAAAAGACATTGCTTACAAATGCCGGTTTAGCGGTCTCTGCGGAATCGTTTGCGTCGTTAGTGACACTAATAGGCGCCGGTTTCGTGGTCTCTGCCGACTCACCAGTGTCCTGGGCGCCACTGACAAGCGCCGGTGTCATCGTCCCTGAAGAATCAGTGACGTCCCCCACACCGTAGCCTGAGGTACAGAACAGAACAATGCCGGGGGCTATCACACCCGCCAAAATCTTACTAACCTGTTTCATCATAGCCAAATCTCACTTTTTGTGCCCGTATGTGTCTTTTATTAGGCTCACTTCTCTTCGGACTTTATTTCCTTTTCTTTTGATTCAATGACTTCAACGAGCCTCTGCTGGTCTTCATTGATGGAGACCTGTATAGGTATTTCTTTGTTTACCGCTTTGCCTTCAGCGTATTCCAGAATGCCGTTGAGAAAGTAAATCCCCGCATCGACCCTGGAAAAATCAAGAACACCGGAAAAATCCCTCGTCTCCAGCGGCAGCATCAGCCCTGTTTCGCCGCTCAGCGCAGTCTCTGTCACAGTTGCGCCTACGGTGGTTGTAACCACTGCTGTGGTTTTCGGGGTGTAATGGACATTTCCGATATTGCCGAACTTGGCGTGTGCGATGTATTTGGAAGGCTCGTCCGCCGCCAGCGTCAGCTTCATTACCTGCGCAGCGGGCTTGGCTTCAGCCATCTTGTTTTCGACACAAATAAGCGTAGTCGTTTGCCCGGCGCTCTGGCCATCAGGGTACCTCGCTCGCAGACCAAGAAGTGCATAATAGTTGGGATGAATACTTTCAGCCTTTGGCATCTTTATGATAACGCCTATGTTCTGGCGCCCGGCGCCGCGGAGGGTGAACTTCTCAGGCATTACCTTTACCCATTCGGCGCAGCTCAAATCTTTCCCCTTTAAATCGCCGAGAGCAACGCCTCGAAGTACGGGCGGGATTGCCGCGGCCACCTCGATAATGACGGGGTCTTCTGATGCGTTCTCGACCTTTATCACTGCCGCCCGGTTAGCACCCGGTACAGCGCTGACGGAAAGTATCGGCGGGTCCAGAGTAAGTGATGTATCGACCGCGAGTTTTGTAACGGATGGGTCGCCTACAAAGTCTATCTCTTTCTCAAGCGGTCTTATCCGCCGGCCGTCCACGTAGAGCGTCCCGGTTAATTTGTATTTCCCCGAGGGCAGACGGCGCGCCAGGTCGCTTTGTAGATTCAATTCTATCCCCGGCAGGATTCCAAGTTCCTTGAATTCTGCCGTTGTAACGTTCCCCCAGTGCCCCTGCCAGTATCTCATAACCCTGGCAGTGCCCTTGATTCGTGAATAGGTCCTGCCCTGGTTTGCAATACCCATTGAGAGCAGGGTTGTTGCCGGTTGTTTTTCGCTCTGCTCTATGAACTCCATCCCGACATCGTTTAGTTGGATTTTCTGGCGCACCGGCCGGCCCTGTATCTCGACAAGGATGGGTATAAGGAATCGAATGACTACGGAGACTGTCTGATCTGTCGGGGCGGCCCTTCTCTGGGCAATGATGCCTGCGACGTAGAATCCTCGTGGCCCGGCGGGCGCCTTAATAGTCAGCGTTACATAAGCAACCTGCATGGCTTCGACTGTAACGCTATCAGCGCTTAATTTAGTCCATGAGAGGCACGAAAAAAAGCTGGGTGTGTTTATTTCCGCGCCCGACTCGACGGCCTGTACGCCTCCCTGAGAAGTCTGTGTTAAATCAACCAATTTTAAATCAATTATCTCCCTACCTTGTGTGAGGTTTCGAAGTTCAAAGACCCGCTCAACCGTCCGGCCCGGTCGGCACGCCAGCTCTATCTTCATGGGCTTGACCATAAAGCTGAAACCCTGGCCGGATGCGGGTATAGCAGATACCACTATAATGACGGCAGTAAAAATGACGGACAAGAAGTAATTGGTGGTTCCGGTATCTTTGAACTTCATTTATATACTTTCAATTAGTCAACTAAACGTCTTTATCGCCAACTTAAAAAAGTCGTTACGTCAAAAATGGGGAGGGGTACTTTTGTACTCCTCCCCAGGAATACGCACTTGAAAGCTATGTGAGCACTGCGTTAAGGTTTCGGGATTAACTCCAGAATAACAGTCCCGTGGTACGTACCGGGAACGTCGGTGGAGTCCCAGATTTTCTCGAGGCTGGCCGTGACTGTCGTCTCACCCGGATATGCACCGGGCGTGAAGTCGAGGCACCAATACGACCCGGAAAGGTACACAGGGTTAGGTCCCGGGCCAAGCAAGGCGGTCTGGACACCCACTGTGTACGCTCCACCGTCCGCTGTAAGGTCTATCTGCTTTGGACAGCGGAGGGTCGCGTCAATGTTGGTATAGACATCAACCAAAGCCGAACCGCTTGTTGGTATTGGTAATTCCTGACCGAACCAGGCCGAAGTTACCGTGGTCATCGTGATGTCGCTCTGGACGTTTACCGATACATACTCCTCAATCGTCAGTCTCACTGTCACAGTAGCCGTGTCGCCCGCACTCCAAACAGAAGGTGTGAAGCATAGAATTGCAGCGATAACAATTACTGCAAGCTTGTGCATACCTATCTCCTTTCTTCGTTATGGACAGACATCTGCTTACGGGGCGACTACTGTAAAGGTCACCGTCGCTGACGGGGTAGCAGCCTGCGGAACAGTATCGAAAGGCACATTCTTCACTTCAACGTAACAAGCCCAGGGGTTCTCGCCCACGGCGCACGCACCTGACACCCCTGCCAGCGGCTGGTCCCTGATAGTCCAGTCTCCGGGGCCGGCATCTTTCACTACCGCCGCGCTAATTGTGGTCGCTTTATTGCACACCACATTACCCCAGATACCTCCGCCACCTTCGGTCGCTCCGCCAGACAGTGTGACCGTTATCGCTGCCTGATCTACCGTCACATAGGCATAGGCTTCGATTTCCAAGCTGACGGCAGTCGTACCAGTGAGGTCGGCCATCGCCGGCGCCGCCAGGAATGCTAATGCTGCAATTGCAATTATTAAAGTTCTCATTTTGTTTTACCTTTCTTTCTTTTGCCCCGTATCAATTTAGTCAATATTTTTTCCTTGACTATTGCAGCGTATTTCTGTTACAATAGTCATCGGTCAATATCGGATTACGGGGCTGTTCTTATTGTTGGCCAGGCACACAGTGTGCCTGCGCCATACCTTAGGGCGGGCAGTTGTTTTCCGTGCGCGACACGGGATATCGCCGACTCAGGCGCTTCTGCCCGCCTTTTCTGCGTTTGAGCCGAGGCGCTTCTTCATTGACTATTTACTATTGATTATTTTCTATTGATTTTTATTGACTATTGTTAGGTACTTCTGTTTTCCTTTCTCAGTATTCATTAGTCAATATTCAATCGTCAATTGTTTTACCGCCCGCAGAGTGCGCCTGGTTCTGCGAGCTACTGTTTCTTTCCGCTTGCGATTCACACCTCCTTCCTTCTTTCTTTAGCGTTAAGTTTTTCCTATACACTATTGACTTTTCAAGTCCCTTACTTTAACCCCATACACAGGGCTACGTGTATCATTTACATGGCAAAAACCGCCGCGATATTTTTCATCGGAATATCCATTTCTATGGCCCATCACCCATAAAGGTAAACACAAACATTCCCGTGTATCTGCCTGGGGCGTTGTCCAGGTCAGTGACCACTCTGAAGTTGAGGGCAAGGTCAAACACACCTGGCCCCATTGGTCCTGTTATGTTCAACGGGCCCTTCATAGGGACATATTCGCCTGTTTCGGGTATTCTGACAAAAATCCGGTCGGGAAGTATGGGACGAGCTTTCGGGCACACCAGTGGTGTTGCGTGCACGACCACACCGCCGTGTGGACAATTAGAGCCTATCCGAATAACCCTGAACAACGGAACGTAATTATAGCACAGACAAA
>CAZWKM010000087.1:0-7547 GCA_964634165.1 uncultured Pirellulales bacterium
AAAACGTTTGAAAATATTCGAAAAGTTGTGTGAAATATTCGAAAATATTCAAAAATTTGAGCAGTTTTTTCCGCCACGAAGACACCAAGACACGAAGAAAAATTGGCCACAGAGTGCACAGAGAACTCAGAGAATTCAATAATATTTGGCCACAGATTTCACGGATTTCAGGATAAGAATTAGCCACGAAGGCACCAAGACACGAAGTTTTTTTGTACGGAGACAGAAGTATATAAGTATATGCGTATATACTAATGTAGCGCTTTAAGAGTCATGGTTTTTTGCCACTAAGACACTCCCCGCTACTCGCTGTCGCGAGTAAGACGCGGGGACAAGGAAGACACGAAGAAAATTTAATCGCGGATACCTATGGCATAAATTGCGCGAATTTACACGGATTTTGGTTCGTATTGCGTATATCGTGTCTCGTATGCCGGTAAAGTGAAAAACTAAAAGCTAAAAATGCAAAATTGTGGAGGCCCTTCGGCGTTGCTCAGGACAAGCTCAGGACAGGTAGGGCAGGCTCTACGGGCAGAATTTTATGTGTTGACCCCTGTCTACGGCGTACGGGGGCAGGCTGGAATTGCGGGTTTGGGTTATTGTCAGACACAGATACCTATGGCACAAGTTAACAATGATAGTTCAATAGTAATTGACTGCGGAATTTTTCGGGAATTCTGTTGACGGCGAGGCGCTAAGGCATATAATTGCACCGGTTTGAATGATTTTGCGATAGGAAGAGCGGCGAAGAAAATGCGATTCTATTGGCTCGGTTCCGTAAAATTTCACGAAAAGGTATCGGTGCGCACAGTGCGCACCGCCAAATTTAACACTTTTTTGAAAGGGTAGTACAATGAAAACGACAAATATATTAACAATTCTGGTTCTGGCTTTGGGCCTGATGGTCTGGTCGGCTGAGCTTGCGGGAGCGGCGCCGATGGGTACGGCCTTTACCTACCAGGGGCGGCTCATAGACGCCAACAGTGCGGCAGAAGGCCTCTATGACTTTCAGTTCAAGCTCTACGATGATGCCAACACCGTCACCGGCAATCAGGTGGGCAGCGATGTCAATGAACCTGATTTGGATGTTATCGACGGCTACTTTACGGTGGAACTGGATTTTGGCAGTGATGTATTCGACGGCAATGCAGTCTGGCTGGAGATTGATGTGCGACCGGGTGACAGTAACGACCCTAATGCCTTTATAACCTTAAGTCCGCGGCAGGAGGTTACACCTACACCATACGCACTGCAAACAAGGGGGATTTTTGTGGACAAAGCTGGCAATGTTGGCATCGGCACAACAAGTCCGACAGGAAAACTGCACGTAGATGGCGGCAAAGCGAAGAAGGGTATAATTGCTATGGATGGGAAAGACATACTCCTCAAGGCCCAAGACGGAGCAGATTCGCTGATCGGGGGGCGTGGTGGCATCGGGGGTAACATCATCCTACAGCCGGGCGAAGGAGGCCGGGATAACCTTGGTATGCGGGCCCGACCGGGCAGAGTTGGGATTGGGATCGATAAGCCGGAAGCAACTTTAGATGTGAGGGGCAACGTTAAGATCACTGGTGGCTCGCCCGATGCAGGCAAGGTCCTGACATCTGATGCTACCGGCCTTGCCACTTGGCAAAGTCTCAGTGTGCTTAGCGACGGCGACTGGGCGGTCTCTGAAGCTGACATGTATTCAATTCCATCAGGCAAGGTCGGCATCGGCACCACCAGCCCCGCTGCCAAGATGGAAGTCGCCGATGGCAGCATGAATGCCAGACTCGGTTATCATCATCAGATCACTTTCCCCGTCGCAAGTTCTCATTATTCCGGTGTGAAGGGGACGTATGGCGCGGATGTCGTGGGTCATCTGGGTTATCGATACCAAGTAATGAACTTTGACCCTGTTTATTATGGTGTCTATGGTTCGGCCA
The DNA here is from genome assembly GCA_964634165.1 of uncultured Pirellulales bacterium. Taxonomy (GTDB): domain Bacteria; phylum Planctomycetota; class Phycisphaerae; order Sedimentisphaerales; family Anaerobacaceae; genus JAUVYQ01. The sequence continues at coordinate 1,926 of CAZWKM010000087.1, forward strand.
CGACTAGTGGAAAGAATGTTGGTGTCTATGGTTTGGCCTCCGGCGGTACCTCGAATTGGGCCGGTTATTTCAATGGCAATGTATATGCCGGCGGCAAATTAGGTATTGGGACAATAAATCCCACTGCGAAGCTGGATGTGAAGAGTCCGGGTATCGGCGAGGATGTCATAAGTGCCCATTCTTCGACCGGCAGTGAGATGTTCCTGGTTACCGAAGACGGGTTGGGGAACGGAAAGGTGTTTGTTCGAGATGCTTCAGGAGTGACGAAGGTTCAGCTTGCTACGTATGGGTACAGCTTGCTCAATGGCGGCAACGTCGGCATCGGAGTAGCAGGGGTTCCGACATCGAAACTGGAGGTCGGTGGAAAGATTATGGCACAGGAGATTATGACACAGAAGTTAGAGGTTGATGGGCGCACCACTACGGACGAACTGCAAATCATGGGTGGCGCCGATCTGGCCGAGCCGTTTGAGATTTCGGATGCCGAAGAAATTCCTGCCGGCGCGGTTGTTGTTATAGACGAAGAAATCCCCGGTCAATTGAAGCTAAGCCGACAAGCTTATGATAAGCGCGTGGCCGGCGTGGTCAGCGGCGCTGGAGGAATTAAATCAGGCCTGGTCCTGAGTCAAAAGGGCATTCTCGACCGAGGCCTCAATGTTGCGTTGAGCGGTCGGGTTTATGCGCTGGCAGATTGCTGCAACGGTCCGATCCGGCCGGGGGATATGCTCACCACCTCCGATACGCCAGGTTATGCCATGAAAGCTACCGATCTAGAGCGCTCCTACGGTGCAGTAATCGGAAAGGCGATGTCAAGCCTCCAGTCCGGTGAAGGATTGATCCTGGTGCTGGTAACGCTACAGTAAAACAAGGGAGGTGACATGATGAAAACATTAATCAATCGACAGAATAAAAATTGGCGGCTTTTGCTGTTGTCCGTTGTTGTCTTTGTTATTTTTACGCCCAGCTTGGCACAGTGTAAGCCGCGGTCGCAGCTGGATGTTCGACTGGCGGTGACGACCTGGGTGCGGCAGGTGACGGCCGATGCGAAGCCGGATGCCGTGATTGAGAAAATGGAACCTTATGACGTCAACGGGCAAACGGTCGCTTACATCGCTCATTTGAAGGGCGGGGGGTATTGTCTTTGCGGCTGCAATGACCTGGTACTGCCGGTTTATCTGTACAGTCCGAAGGGGCAATTTGACCCTACGAATCCGGGCTTGCAGTGCATTCTGTGGGAGATCACCACTCGAACGAAGTATTTAACCTCGGCATCGATAAAGCGTGACCCGGCTTTAGAAGGCTACCAAAAGACTTTGACCGAGCGCCTCGTATTCTGGCAGGAACTTATCGCCGGTACGGTTTCACAAAAGGTCGGGATATCAGAGGAATCCGGCGCCGGTCCTGGTATGATGGTCATTAATTTTACACCCAAGTGGCATCAGCGAAGTCCCTTTAATATGTATTGTCCGACCGGAGACACTTCATGTCCCGACTGCTGCCCGGGCGACCCTTGCGGTCCGTGCTCACCACGTGACCCCACTGTAGTTGGTTGCACGGCGACGGCGACGGCACAGATTATGAAATATTGGTGGTGGCCGGGTTCTGGTGATGAAGACCATCGCTACGATTGGGACGGGGATGATTCCTGCCCGGCCGGAGGTAATCCCGGGGCCGGGGCACAGGGGCTCTACGCCTATTTCGGTGACCCGTATGACTGGCCCAACATGGCTAATCAGTACATACCAAATGGTTCAGGCGGCTGGATGGATGAAAACGGAAATCCGCTGACACAGGCCCACATTATCGCCGCGGCCAACCTCTCCTATGAAGCGGCCGTCGCCGTCGAGATGGATTTTGGCGCTTGCGGTTCGGGGGCTTCCCTAGGAAGCGCGGTCGCTGCCTTGGTGAAATACTTCTATTACGATGCGGATGCTACTTCATTTTCTATGGGCGATGACGCTGACCTGATAGCAGAGATTCAGTGGCTGCGTCCTTTTCTAATGGCCGGCTGCAGGAACGAGGATGAGACCAAATGTCATTGCTGGGTGGTGTATGGGTACAACAAGGGGGCCAATTCGTGTCAGTTTTTGATGAATATGGGCTGGGGTCCCGGAAACGACGATGCCGTCTGGTATTCCTGCAGCGGCGTTGATTTCAAATACAACCAGAGGAGCGGTAAGCGAATAGCACCGGAATCGGCGGTGCGGTTTGTCGGACCATTAGCTTTCCCCGGAACTGTGTTAGGCAGTCCTAATTGTCCCTATCAGACTTTTGCAGAAGCTTTAGGTGATGAGGACTTGCCGGACGGTACTGTGCTTATCTTTAAAGCAGGCACGGTGCATACTTTCGGTATCTACCCGGCGGTCATTAACAAACCGCTGTTACTCAGGGGACATGACGTGATAATCAATTAACCGGAGTTTAAAATTAATCGAGATTTGGATTACTCAATGAATCTTACTTCCGTGGAAACTTGATAGAATCAGGAGACGAGAATGAAAAATGAATTAAGAATTTCATATTGGTTGGGATGTTGGTTTTTTGTACTTGCTTTACTTTTATGCAGCACAGCGGCCGGGGCACAATATGACCTGAGCTGGCACACAATTGACGGCGGCGACAGAAGTAGTGGTGGGCCATACGTGCTGACCGGTACGATTGGTCAGCCGGATGCGGCCTGGAGCAGTGGCGGAAAATATGAACTGTTAGGCGGCTTCTGGCCGGGTGGGCCATTGTGCTTTGTTGATTTTTACAGCTTTGCAAGGTTCGCCGAATACTGGCTGGATGAGGACTGCAGCGAGTTAAATGATTGGTGCGGCGGAGCCGACCTGAACCACCAGAATGGTGTTAACAAACTCGACTTAAAGCTGTTTGTTGATGAATGGCTCTATTCTTGCCCGTATGGCTGGCAGTTAAAATGAGAGTATTTGTTTACCGCTGAGAATGCAGTCCTTGGGACTCCTTACGGAGAGACCGCAGAGACGACGGACGACGGAGGACGTAGGGCGGAAGGAATATCGAATCCGTCCCGTCTGAAGCCGGGCCGGACCTGGGCGGCATTGAACAAGGAATGTCGAATTATGAAGTTGAGATTGCACTGCTCTGCGAAGTACTCGCTACGCAGCACGAGCCACGCATCGCTTCGCGATGCTCGCAATGACGATGGTTAATAGATTCCTCGGCCTTTCGGCGTTGCTCCCTTCGACAAGCTCAGGGCAGGCGGGGGAAATTAGTCGTTAGTTTTTAGTCGTTAGTTTTGAGTTGGAGGGGTACGATTTCCGATTGACGATTTGCGATTGCGGGTTGAGATTGCCACATCTGTCCGATGTAGAAGGGCTGTGAGTATTACGCTTGCGGCCTTTTTTCGTTTGGGCGACCACAAGGGATCGCCCCTACGTTGGTGTGGGTCGTCTGGGCCTGAGGCAAGGGTGATCAGGGTTGCGGCTGTCCGTCGAGCCAGCTATTTGCCAGGATAGCGAAGTCCCTGAAGTTAATGCGGTCGTCATCGTACAAATCGGTCGGCAAAGCAATTGGTACGTCGAAATAGAGCCAGTTTTCGGCCATTAGTTTGAGGTCCTTAAAGTCAACAATACAATCGACGTTGAAATCGGCGGCGGGCCTATCATCCAAACACTCGGCGGGATAAAGTCTGATATCATCGAAGTATATGATGCCGGTGCCACCGGGTGGGCTGCCGTCACCGAAGCCGATAGCGATACTCGTAACATTGGCAAGGTCCACATCGGTGAAGTCCCGGAGGTTAATATTCCACTGCTGCCAGCTAACGGGCCGTGGAGTTGTATACCGGTTGTAGCCGTCAACTCATTAAAATCAGTTCCCAAATTCGTGTTATTGCGACTTTTCCGGATGTAAACCTTCGAGAAGCAGCCAGGAAGCTTGAGTTTTTAGATGTATCTTGGTATTATGTTAGGAATGAAGCTCAGTGACGTAACCGGGCAAGGATATAGAAAATTATATGGCAAATGCCAGATTAATTAGTTCCTGTTGCGGAAAGCCTCTTTCGCTATGTCCCCCCTGCGAAAGCAGGGGTTTATGGCCTAAAAACTGGATTCCCGCTTTCGCGGGAATGACAAAATGTTGCTTCCGCAACAGGAACTAAATAGTCACGCTGTTTTATTGTCGTAAATAAGAACAGAACAAGGAGAAACGTTATGAAAAAGTCTATGCTATTTTTTACATTGGTGATTATGTTTACTTTTACTGCCGGAACTTTGCGGGCAGAAGTGAAAGTGCACAACATCTTTGGTCAAAACATGGTTTTGCAAAGAGGCAAACCTGTCAAGGTTTGGGGTTGGGCAGATGTCGGAGAACCGGTGACCGTGACGTATTCAGGTCAAAGAAAAACCGCCAAGGCTGACGACAAGGGCAACTGGTCTGTCAAGCTGGACACTCTTAAGGCCGATACTGAATCAAAAGACCTGGTCATTAAGGGCAAGAGCAACAGCATCACCTTCAAGAACGTAGTGGTCGGTGATGTTTGGCTCTGTGGTGGTCAGAGTAATATGGAAGATGTGCTCGAAGATATCTATCATGGCGATACCGAAGTCGTATCGGCGAACCACCCGAACATCCGCCTGATGACCGTCCCGCAGGTCGCCGCCCCTGAGGCGCTGGCGCATATCGAGCGCATCAACGAATTCAACTCGTGGACGGGACGCTATGAGATGAAAGGCAGTTGGGCACAATGCACGCCGAAGACGGTGAACCGGTTCTCGGCAATCGGTTATATCTTCGGGCGGCGTCTGCATCTGGCCTCGGGCGTCCCGATTGGTCTGATCGATGCTTCGTGGGGCGGGACGACCATCGAGGCCTGGACCTCGAGAGGGAAACTGGCAACCATCCCCCAGAGCAAAGGCCTGACCGATGAGTGGGACCAGAGGATTGCCGCATACGATGCTGCGGCGAGCCTGAAAGCGAGAGTCAAGCGGTGGGAAAAAGATAGCGAGCGGCGCAAGCAACGCGGCGAGGAGCCAAACCCGAAACCGACGGAACCGGAACCGGATCCGGCGAGCGACCGCAATAATCCCGGTGCCTCATTCAACGCTATGATCACCCCGGTTGCGGGCTTCAACATTAAGGGCGTCATCTTCAACCAGGGCTACAACAACGCCTTGGGCAACGCTCGGCCGAGGCTGTATGCCAAGGTATTCAAGGCGATGATCCAGGACTGGCGGCGAGCCTTCCGTGACGAGTCGCTTCCGTTCGGAATCATCGGCCTGACCGCCGGTGGTCAGCCGCAGACCCTCGAAAATTTTGAGCTGCGAATGGTAGATGCCGGACCGTTTATCCGCGAGGGGCAGTTTAAGGCAGGGCAGGAACTGGAGAACGTCTGCTTTATGCCGGCCTACGACCAACAGGTGCCATGGTATCACCCACACAAGAAATTCGAACTCGGTGAGCGCATCGCACGCTGGGCATTAAACACGCAATACGGCTATCGCCAACTGGGATGGAAGCCGGTGATCTGCACAAAATCAGAGAACAAGGGCGACCATATCATTTTGACCTTTGATCGTGCCGTGCGAGTTCACGACGGGCGACCATTTGCGGGTTTTGCCATCGCCGGCGAGGACCGGCACTTCGTCCCCGCCAAGGCGGAAT
>CAZWKM010000088.1:0-7547 GCA_964634165.1 uncultured Pirellulales bacterium
GGTTTTGCCGTCAGCTATAATGCAGATGCGGATGGTCTGACCGTTGCCGTACCAGGTTCGGCCTGGGATGCTTGACCACTGTCTTTGCCATTTTTCGGTCGGTTGTATCTGGCCGTTGTCGCCGCCGAGGCCGTTGCAGATAACAAAGTGGCAGTTGATATCCTCGGGACCGGCCAAGCCGCTCAACGAGGCCAACTGTTCAATGTTGCCGGCTCTGGTGCCGCTATAGTAAATTTCGATGCAGTGCCAGCGTTCGGGGGACTGAGCAGCTCGAGAGCGGATAGTTTTTTCGACAGGACCAAGCTCATTAAAGACGGCAAGAGAAAACAGGCCTGCAGAGGGGGGATTATTGCCCAGGGCCATCAAGACCATTGCCCCGGTTGTCATTGAAACCAGCAGTGCTGCCAAAACTTTCGCCACCCTTGGCTGATTTGACATAGCTCCATCCTTGAGGATTCCCGTTTTGCGACGTATTGCAAAATGGCGTTCCTGAAAACAACTCGAAAAATCCGCAGATGATTACCCAAAGAAAGTATAATTGCCTTATACAACAAACATCGGCACCCACCAACAAAATACTCCAAATTTTGCCAAAAAATTTATAATTTATTTTTGTGACACTCGCTTGGGTGATTAAATTACGAGTTTAAGGGGTCTTTCGGAGAATCCATTCCAAAGTAAGAATCTCAACCAACCAACAGATAAATCAACTACAAATTACCGAAATGCTGTGAAAAAGTGAGTGCAGAGGCCCAAGAGCCAGTCGATTCGCGCTATTGCCCGGAGGCGCATTATTTTCATGCCATCCTACTTCAAGCTTTAGCAAAACGAAAAATGGACTTCCCCTGATAGATTGGGTGAAATATATTGATTTATAGGACGACAGTCCGTATATTCCCTTTGCGAGATTAAGTGCTGAACATTAGACATTTTTCTGACGACATAAAAACGATGGTTTCAATATTGCCAGTCCAGTGTTGATTAGCTAAAAGAGAGGTGCGAAAATGGCATCAGGATTCGGTCGGGACCCCAAACGCGATAAAAGGCGTTCGGGAACCCGTCCATTATCTTCCGAGGAAATTGCCAGGCTGACCAGCCAGGGCTGCAGTTGTGCCGATTGGTCAAAGGTTCAGGTTGCCGGGGGTTTCGACGCGGGGAGAGTAAAATCGACGCACTTTTCCGGCAACGTAAAGTTAGGCGTATTTGAAAAGCGAGTGTCCTTTTTCGGCGGCGTTACGAAGCCAACAGGAATCAGTAACGCAACAATCCACAACTGCACAATCGGCAATAATGTATATATCGACCAAATCAGAAATTATATTGCCAACTACATAATCGAAGATGACGTCTTAATCGAAAATATTGATTTGCTTGCCGTTGAAGGCGAAAGCTCCTTTGGTAATGGCACGGAAGTCGCTGTTGTTAATGAGGCCGGGGGCAGAGAAATACCCATTTACGACCATTTATCCGCTCATACCGCTTACACAATCGCGTTTTATCGTCACAAGCCGAAAGTAATTGAAAACCTGCAAAAAATGATTGCTGCCTACACCAGGTCTGTAACCTCGCCAATGGGAGTATTGGGGGCAGGTGCAAAACTTATCAACTGCCGAATTATCAAGAACGTCAGAGTAGGGCCCGCAAGCGTGATAGAGGGGGCTAACAGATTGGAAAACGGCTCAATCAATAGCTGTCCGGAAGACCCTGTTTATATTGGTCCCGGCGTTTTCGCAGAAGATTTTATTTGCTGCAGCGGCTGCAAGATTACCGACGGCACAATAATATGCAAATGTTTTGTAGGCCAGGGCACCGTGTTAGCGAAGCAGTATTCTGCGGAAAACTCGGTATACTTTGCTAACTGCGGTGGTTTCCACGGCGAGGCGTGCGCGATATTTGCCGGGCCCTACACCGTAACGCATCATAAATCCACCTTGTTGATTGCCGGACTGTTTTCCTTTATAAACGCCGGCAGCGGAACGAACCAGAGTAATCATATGTACAAACTGGGCCCGGTCCATCAGGGAGTGGTCGAAAGGGGCTCAAAGACCGCCAGTGATTCATATATGCTCTGGCCGGCAAAGGTTGGGGCGTTTACCGTTGTGATGGGCAGACACTATAGGAACTCAGATACCTCCGATTTGCCTTTTTCATACTTGATTGAGCACGAAGACGAAAGCATTCTCGTCCCCGGTGTGAATCTGCGCAGCGTAGGGACCATTCGAGATGCTCGAAAATGGCCGAAGCGCGACAGGCGAAAAAACCCAAAAAAACTCGACTACATAAACTTCAAACTTTTAAGCCCCTATACAATTCAAAAGATGCTCAACGGCTGCCGGTTGCTTGCGAACCTTAAAGCAACTTCCGGCGAAAACACAGAATACTTTACCTACCACAGTGTCAAGATTAAGAACTCATCACTGGACAGAGGCATTAGATTCTACGAGATGGGTATTGATAAATTCCTGGGCAATTGTTTGATTAAGCGATTGGAAAATCCGTCGAAAGCCGGATTCAAAAGCGTTGATGAACTTCGAGCGGCGCTGTCGCCGGAAACTAACATAGGGCCAGGCAAATGGGTTGACCTGGCCGGTTTGTTCGCTCCGGAAGAAAGCGTACAAAAAATGCTCAGCGACATCGAAAACGGTACCATTAGCACACTGGAGCAAGCAACAGAAGCTTTTCAGTCGATGTATGAGAATTATCCTGCGTATGAGTGGGCCTGGGCGGCAAACATTTTACAGGAGCGTCTGGGTAAGACGGTTGAAAAAATTACAGCAGACGATATTATTGAGCTGGTAACGAAATGGAAGACGGCCGTCATAGACCTTGACCATATGCTTTATGCCGACGCCCAAAAAGAATTTGCCGCCACTGCTCAAACAGGATTCGGCCTTGACGGCGAGGAGGAGACGAAACATAGCGATTTTGAACAGGTTAGAGGGACATTGGAAGAAAACAGCTTTGTTTCTGAAATCGAAAAACATATAATCAGCAAGACAGCACTCGGCGATGAGCTTATCAGCCGAATGGAAAAGCTACGTTAACACAAATCGCATTCAAGTAAGGAGTAGTTTATGAGAGTAATAATTGAACCCAATTATGAATTAACCGCCAAATGGGCCGCCAACTACGTTGCCAAAAAGGTAAATGAATTTGGCCCGACCGGCTCGAAATCCGTCGATGTCCGGCAATTTGCCGGACCGGATGGCGCACCTTTTGTGCTGGGCCTTCCAACAGGCTCTTCACCGATAGGGGTGTACAACGAACTGGTGGAGCTTTACAAGACAGGGGTGGTTTCGTTCAAGAATGTTGCTACCTTTAATATGGATGAATACGTGAATCTTCCCGAGGACCACCCCGAAAGCTACCACTCATTTATGAATAAATATCTTTTCAGCCATATAGATATTCAAAAAGACAATATCAACATTCTCAACGGCAATGCCAAAGACCTGGAAGCTGAATGTGCGAGCTATGAAGAAAAAATAAAAAAGGTGGGCGGCATCAAGCTCTTTGTCGGCGGTATAGGGCCTGACGGCCACATAGCGTTTAATGAGCCAGGCTCGTCACTGTCGTCGAGGACACGCATCAAAACACTGACTTACGACACTATCGTTGCCAATTCACGGTTTTTTGACGGAGACATTAATAAGGTGCCCAAAACTGCTTTAACCGTAGGCGTAGGGACTGTTCTGGATGCTGAGGAAGTCCTTATTATTGTCAACGGCCATAATAAGGCCCGTGCATTACGGCACGCCATCGAAGAGGGCGTAAATCATATGTGGACAATCAGTGCCCTTCAAATGCACCCCAAGGGCATTATCGTCTGTGACGAAGAATCTACCGTTGAGTTGAAAGTCGGCACGGTAAAATATTTCAAAGACATAGAATCGGCCAATCTCGACCCGGCCACCCTCTTAAAATAGCTACCGGTTTTGTAGTCGGGCAATTTCACGCCATCCTTTGCCGACAGACATCCTTCGGTCGCTTTTGCCAATTGCTTTTTCTTCTTTCAATGTTGGCTTGTGTGCCTAATTCTTTGTAATAATGGCAGTGAAGTGATAGAATACGGCAAGAAATTGTCGATTACCAATTGAAAATCGAAAATCGTTTGCTACAGGAGATTCTTATGAATACCCACTCTGGTGACAGAGCTAATACAGAAGATACCATGACCGGCAGAGAACGTGTGCTCAGGGCACTGGCCTACAAAAAAGTGGACCGTGTCCCTGTGGATTTGGGCGGTACGCCCTGCAGCGGGGCTCACGTTAGTGTCATAGCGAAGCTGCGAGAGGCGCTTGGTCTGGATAAGCCGGTAAAAGTTGTCGAGCCTTATCAAATGCTCGGTGAAGTTGCGGCTGACCTGCGGGATGCACTCGGTATTGATGTTGTTAATCTGCCGGGGCCAAAGAACTTTTTTGGCTTCGAGAATGCGGACTGGAAGCCGTGGCGAACCTTTGACGGCACAGATGTGCTGGTTCCGGGCAAGTTTAATACTGAGCCGGAACCAAATGGAGACATACTAATGTACCCGCAAGGCGATAAGTCAGCACCGCCCTCGGCCCGGATGCCCAAAGGTGGGTTCTATTTTGACGCGATTATTCGCCAAAGCCCCATTGATGAGGCCAAGCTAAATCCGGCGGATAATCTCGAAGAGTTTACGCCCATCAGTGATGAGGATTTGAAAATCTATGAGCAGCAGGCAAGTGAGCTTTATAATAACACCGACCTTGCGATTGCAGCTGGGTTTCCGGGGACGGCTTTTGGTGACATTGCGCTCGTGCCGGCACCGTGGATGAAGAAGCCGAAGGGGATTCGTGACATCGAAGAATGGTATATCAGTACGGTGTCGCGAAAAGAATATATTAAAGAGGTCTTTGCAGGTCAGACCGAAATAGCGATTAAGAATCTTGAGCGGATTTACCAGGCGGTGGGCAACAAAGTGCATCTTTTGTTTCTGGACGGCGCTGACCTGGCGGCGCAGAATACGCTATTCTGCGGTCCGCAAGGTTACCGGGAACTTTATTTGCCGTTCAGCAAAAAGCTTAACGACTGGATTCACGCCCATACCAAATGGAAGACGATGAAACACTGCTGCGGGGGCTGTGAGCCGCTTATTGAGGGATTCATCAAAGCCGGATTCGACATTCTAAATCCCATTCAGACCTCGGCGAAGGGTATGGACCCACAACTTCTGGTTGATAAATACGGCGGCAGGATAGTTTTCTGGGGCGGGGGGGTGGATACACAACAGGCGCTTCCGTTTGGCAAGCCCGATGAGGTGCGCCTGCAGGTTACTGAGCGGGTGCGGATATTCAACGCAAAGAGAGGTTTTGTTTTCAGCACGATTCACAATATTCAGTGCAATACGCCAATTGAAAATCTGCTGGCTATGTTCGAGGCCTTGGGCAGAAAGTTGTGAAAGGGATCCAATGAAAGTGGTGGAAGATTCGGGCAGTACGGTCTATGTGTTCCTGGTTTGTGCCGTGGCGGCCCTGGGGGGATTGTTGTTCGGCTATGATACCGGGGTAATTGCAGGAACGATTCCCTTCCTTACGAAGCACTTCGCCCTATCGGAGGCAATGCTTGGCTTGACCGTAAGCAGCGTGCTTGTGGGGTGCATATTTGGAGCTTGCTTTGCCGGTACTGTAAGTGACAGGTTCGGCAGAAAAAAAGTTCTTTTAATTTGTGCCGTGCTCTTTGCGGTGTCGGCTATTGGTTCTGCGATTCCGAGAAATCTGACAGAATTGGTCATCGCAAGGTTTATCGGTGGACTTGGTGTCGGCGCGGCATCGATGCTGTCGCCGATGTATATAGCCGAGATAGCGCCAGCTCGGATTCGGGGTCGGCTGGTATCGCTCAATCAGCTTACAATCATAGGCGGTATGCTGATTGCATATTTCGCGGGCTTTTTGCTGGCAGATGTGCCCGATACGAACTGGAGATGGATGTTCGGCTCGGAAACACTGCCGGCAGTGGTGTTCTTGCTGCTTCTTTTAGCAGTGCCTGAAAGTCCGAGATGGTTGGCCAAACAGGGACGTGAGGACGAAGGGCTGGATATTCTGACGAGAGTGGGCGGATATGAACACGCAAAAGCGGAAATGGCTGAAATAAAAGATGCGATCACTCAGGAAGAGAACTCCCTTGCTATGTTGTTCCATCCGGGAATGAAAATAGTGCTCATAATCGGTGTGGTACTGGCGATTTTGCAGCAGGTTACGGGGATTAACATTATTCTTTATTATGCTCCAAAGATATTTGCCAGCACGGGCTCGGCAGTTGATGTCTCATTGCTGCAGACGGTAGTCGTTGGGGTGGTGAACCTCACCTTTACGCTGGTGGCAATATGGGTTGTTGACAAGCTCGGACGAAAGCTGCTTTTGTTGATTGGCTCAGCGGGAATGGGGATATTTCTTACGCTTGTGGGCGGTGCTTTTCATTACGGCAGATTTGAAGGCCCCTGGGTGCTTCTGTTCATACTCGGCTATATTGCCTGCTTTGCGTGCTCTATGGGGCCGGTGGTCTGGGTTGTTATGAGCGAGATATTCCCAACGCGTATCCGTGGCCGAGCAATGTCGATCGCTACGGTTTGTCTGTGGATAGCGTGCTTTTTAGTGTCGCTGACGTTCCCGGTTATGCTGGAAAAACTCGATGGTGCAGTTACCTTTGGAATATATGCGACGATGTGTGCGGTTGCTTTTGTGTTTGTCCTGCTCTTCCTGCCGGAAACCAAGGGCAAGACGCTGGAAGAGATAGAAAAACACTGGATGGGTTCCCATTTTGCGGCTTCTTGCAAATAGGACCCCGTGCAATAGGCGATGACGACGAATAAATCGTATTGTTAGCTGCGTGGGTCCTAATTTATGTATCCTGAGTCAAAAAAAAATCCGTCTTAACGGATTTGACTTGATTTGGCTAATTCACTAAACTACTATTCTGGCTGGCTCTCAATCTTGCGAATCAATTATTTAGTGCGAGGGTTTGGTGGCTTCAGAAAAAAAAGAAAATTGTGGTCTCTTCGGTATTTTTGGCGACGTAGAAGCCGTTCAAAAAACCTTTTTCGGCTTACACAGTCTTCAGCACCGCGGACAGGAATCAGCAGGAATTGCCTCCAGCGATAGAGAATCTATCCGGTGTTACACAAGTATGGGCATGGTAAGGAGGGTTTTCCGCAGCGGTTCGGACATTTTGGTGAAATTATCCAATCCGATAGCGATTGGCCACGTGCGTTATTCAACGACAGGTGGAAGCCGCACCATTAACAGCCAGCCGCTTTTGAGTGAGTACTCCCGCGGACAGGTAGCAGTGGCACATAACGGCAATCTTATAAATGCAGCACTGCTGCGGGACGAATATGAAGCACATGGCAGTATCTTCAAATCGACAAGCGATACCGAAGTAATTACTCATTTGCTTGCCAAGCCGACCCACGTCAGCAACCCCGACCCCCTGGCACATATATTGAACCATCTGCAGGGGGCATATTGTCTGGTGTTTTTGTTTGCCGACCGCATTGAAGCGGCCCGGGACCCTTACGGCATCAGGCC
>CAZWKM010000089.1:0-7534 GCA_964634165.1 uncultured Pirellulales bacterium
TTCCTGGCCTGTTTTAAGAACCGAACCGCTCTTGTGCCATACACGCCACCCAATAGAGCCGAAATAGCAATAGCCAATTCAAACGCATTATCAGCTAATTGCCAGGCATCAGGCCTATCAGCCGATTCGGCCAAAGCCGTTTGGGCAAGCCGGAAGTTCGATTCGGCAAGTATTTCTTCAGCAGTGTCGGCTTGTGGGAATTCCTTCGGCAGGCCGTAATAAGAAGTAAAGGTCCTGCTCTGCAACTGCGACAGCCCGGTCAATGCCTGCAGTTCTTCTGAGGTGGCCTCAGATTTGGCAGTGTCCGCAGCTATCGTCGTTGTGCGATTGTGCAGCCACGCGTTTTGCTTTTGGGCCTCGGTCGGTGCAAAACGCAGACTATCACAGCCAGCCAATAGAAAGCACTGTAGAATTAATGTAACTAAAACCTTTCCCATCGTTTCTCTCCTTAAACTGTCTTGCCCTTGTTAACCGATTAAAAAATCACTTCTGATGCGTCCGTTTTGTTTAAATCTCTCTCAAGCGCCCGCAGGCGATATTCATACGAAATGCTTTTTGACTGAAGTAATTCGAGTTTTTGCTGAAAATCCTTCTGACACTGACACAAATACGTTACATCGTGCTGCAACAAATCAAGCTGCCTCTGCAAATTGACCCAACTGCCCACAATCAAAGAGGCCAGAAATAACAATTGAACCAACACAGAAACATTTACCCTGCGATTAAACTGCCAGCTTCTCGAATTATCTTCAGCCATTTTTACACCGGGACATAGAAAACATTCTTACCACCCACTCTGGACATGACCGCATAGGTCCCGGCTGGGAGTTGGCCATCCTCAAGAAACGATTCAGCCAAATTGACCGCCTGCATCTGCCCCCCAATCTCTACCGGCAGCGACCCTGCCTCGCCTATCTCCACAGCCCGGACGTTATAGACATTGTATGATGACAGACTTTTGACTTTAACAGCCCAGGCGGCGGCTCTGGCACCAGGTGAAGTAACAACTGATATCTCTTGAGTTTCTTCAGAACCCTTTCGGGCAAGCCTTTCCAGTACCTGTTGGTTATCTACAATATTTACACCGTTGCTCATAACTGTTACTTCCTTTTGCGAACGATTTTCAAATTCGTACACTGCTTTTCAAAGTCCATCTGCACCCGCTCTATCCAACTGACGCTTCGGTTATCGCTCTTGTAGCCGAGCAGGTCTCTGCTTTCAGGACTTGTGCTCACCCTGTCGCCGATTCTATAATCAAACACAAGATTCGGCGTCTGTATATCGACGGTCTCGATAATCTCAGATGACACCGCCACCCTTTGGCGAACGAACTCATACAGAGCGGTAGAATCGTCGACCTCGTCCGGCACGCCGAGCGCATCGTCGGATGTATTTGCAAAGATGCTCTGGCCTGAAACCTTGCGATACTTGAACTGACGGGGAAGCGTAATAATATGCTCAACCACATCTGCGGCCGAATCAACGGGACCGTCAGCAACTACACAACTTAATCTCTCATCGCTGATTACCGATGCGGTTATCCTGAACTTCAATACTCCCTTCAGAGCCGCCACCCAGGTGTCAACATCGAGCCGGTCACTGCTGAGCCACACCCCGCACTCATTGAGCAGGTTATTAAAGGCGTAAAGGTACTGCCACCAATGCAAGCCGTTATCGAACGATACCTGCAGAAAATAACCCAGCGACCTCCCCTGTTTGTCAGTGGTTAAGACCGGCCAGAAGCGCCTGCGAAGACGAACGAAATTACCACCCTGGAAAATTTTTGAAAAGTCAAACGCATCACCTTGATTGTACGGGGCGCCACTGTAGTCGCCTGCCTCGTTGAGACACCATTTACGATATATATCCTTTACCTGATAGAAATCGGGATTGGTCGAAGGTGAGAACTTATCATAATCAGTATCCTCGTGGCTTCCATCCCAGGCCTTTACCAATTCGAAGGTCGCTTCATAAACTTTGAAGTCACCCTGAGCAACATACTTGTGCGTTATCGGCCAAAAATTTTTCCTGATGCGCAAGCTCGCTATATTTGTCTTTGAGATGCTAAACTGTTCGCCGTGCGGCTGGCAATTTAACTCAACCACTCTGCCTGTACCGCTCTTATAGAACACAATCGCCTGACCAGGGCCGGTCAGCACAGACCGGGGGACGAATTTGAACCTCAAGCCGACCCTCTCGCAGCACCGATGCAGGGCCTCTATCAGATTCAACCCGGTGACATCAAGGTCACGAACCGTTTGGTTCCCGGTCAACGCTCGCAGTTGCTCAATGCCCGGTGTCTGTAATCGACCACTCAGCAAATATTCGCAGAGCAAATAATCAATTACTTCTGCATAGCTCCAGAGCTTGCCTTGCGACGGCTCGCAACAAAAGGTTATATAGCTCCTACCATTAACTTCTATCGACACAAGATTGGCATTCGGCTTGCCATCGGGATTAAACACGGTATCAACACCAGCCAAAAACAAACTCGAGCCTTCTGAATCACCTACCCGCTGGCCATAGACGGTGATACGTTTTAGATTTGCGCTAAAATCCCTGGCTACGATTTCCACCCTCTCTCCGTTAGGCCCAATCTCTGTCTCGATGCCTTCTATTTGACCCTCGAAGAGAGGAAAAGCAAAAGCTGCTGCGCCTGGTGGGACACCGTTATAAATCTGCTGGATGCAAACACGTTTTCCCATTGCAAGTTCGGTCTCAATATCCTCAGCAGCGACCAAGTCGGCGCCTGTGTACGCAGCAGGGTTATAAGCTAATCTCGCCCAGCTAAACTCCGGCCAGCCGCTGCGCACAATCTCTATCGGCTCAAGAAAAGGGCACAACGCACCATCGAGCAAAATTGAGACAGTAGCCCCGGCAAGTGCCAGTCGTGTTTGAGTTGATTGGAAAAAGTCGATTCTATTAGACATAAGAAGCCTCAGATATGTTAGATAATTTCGGCACTTAGAATATTGACCGCACCGGGGCTTACGGTATCAAGCTGGATCCTTATTGGGGCCAATGAAGCACTCTCCATCCCAGCAGCATCCTCAGCTCTTATGCAAAAGAGATATTTACTCGCCCCGAGTGTGTCACTTTGGTAACTGTAAAACCTTCGGCCGGCGTAGCAAATCGTGGCAATTGAGCTTTCGTAATTGATTTGTCCTGTGCCAGCATCATAATAAACTTTGAAACACGCAGGCGGCGACTGCTGCTTAATAGGACAATAGTACCAAACAAGCTGTATCTTATTACCGTCTACCTGTTTGGCTCTTGCCTCAAAAATATTATTGGGCTGCGGCTCTGCCAGGTTCCCACCGGCATCTATTGAAACTTTGACTGCAGCAGCTAAGGTATGTTCCTGACACCCGCAATTATTGGCCCGACGAACAACATAAAAATATGTCGAGCCACTACTGTGCGAAACGTAGCTGGGCGGCCATATCTCAGAAGCCTCTGCTTCGGCCACGGCAAGTATGTTGGAGAAATCAATCTTATCGAGGCCAAGCCCGCGATAAAGCATCTGACAACCTGCAATACGAGGCCAGAAATCCCCACCGGTCAGGCCCATTCCAAGCTTGGCACCGTTTGGCGAATCGCCTTCGTATAAACTGTCAAAAAACTTGGCTTCCATAGTCTCAAAATGTCATAAAAAATAAGCTTTATGGCGCTCCCGGCTCTCTATCCAGCGTGCTCTCGCCGTCGGTAATACCAAGCTGCAGGATCGTATTGCCACCAGTGTTCTTTATTGCCATATCGCCCGTGCTTTTATTCTGGCTCATTTTATTGACCAGCCGCATCAGAGCATAAAAATCCAGCCTAACTTCGACGGGAATATACCGCTCAGCATTAGCCAGATTGTTGTTACCATTTTTATCGGCATCCAATACCGCGATAAGGTCGCCTGCATCAAACGGTGCCGTCCCGTAAGCGACGCCGAATTTGTACCAGCCGCCGCCGATTTCGCTGATGGTTGGGGCATCGCCGGATTTGTCGCTGCCTGCCAGTGTCTTCAAACTTTCAAAGTCCATTTGAGCTGCTGCACCGGTCAGCGGCTCTCCATCCTTCGATACATAAAAAGGTATTTCAATTGCCGTATTTGCCATTTTTTAAACCCCTATCGAATAATTCTAAGTCTGGCCATATTCGCTATACGCTCACGATCTCCGAACTGATATTTCTGTAAGATAGCCCCCATCTGAGTGGGATTGCCGTTTATATCCGGTCTGCCGCCGCGAAGCACCGCAGGACTGCGAGGCCTGAAATCACCGCTGGCTGCATCCACAAACAGGGAATCCTTCTCTATACAATTCACAGGAGGCAGTGCATCAGGTAGGTCGTAGTTACCACCTCCATTGTCATAAGAATTACAGTAAGCAACGTGTGGTGCCATCAACTCAGCAGCTGCGGTATCCGCATAAAATCCTTTTTGCCCATTGCTCTGGGCAATACAGTTAATAGCTACAGGATTACGATACAGAAATTCAAAACCGTGCTTACCATTGTTGTATGATACACAGTTTATTACTGCTCCAAAGCCATAATTGCTTCTAACTAAAAAGCCGCTATATTTTGTACCTCCATTACCATTATTATAAGCAACACAGCCTATGGCAATAGAGCCAGAATGACCACCAAGACGATAAAAACCCTCTTTTGTATTGCCTGAAGCAATGCAATTTATAAGACACTGGTTTGGATAACCACTGGAATAAGATATGGCAAATCCGACACCCTCATTATCTTTTGCTTTACAACTAATTAAACTAAATCCTCGTCCATAGCCTAAAACCCAACCAGCATAGGAGCCACTATTGCCCTCACAGTTTCCGAATCTGACGTGATATGCTTGGGAACTGGTTCTCCAGTTAATATAAGCATCTTCGACAATTACATTCTCAAAAATTACACTCTCGATAGCGGTATTAAAAAATATTCCTGCACCGCCTGACACAAAAGCTGCATTATCCTCACCATCAAAAGTAATCTGCCCACCGCCCTCCGGTTGTGTAGTAAACCCCACAAAACGCTTAAACGACTTATTAGTTAAACTACCCCCTGCCGTTCCAAGATTCCAAGTTGCTGTAAAGTCGCCGTTGGTTTTGGACTGACTCTTGTTGCTGTAAATAATAACATTATACCCCTGCGCAGCATCGGTACTATTCCAGGCATTTTGAGCCTTATCAAAAGCTCCTCCGACTTTGACATCACATCTTGTATTAGCTATCCAATTAAGGTCAATCTCAAACTTATCGACACTCATTTCATTACCAGTAACTCGGTAGCGTCCGCTGGTATAAGTATCTTCAAACACGACATTGGCAACTAATCCTTCTTTTACATAAGCGAACCATCCACTGCCTGTTTTCTTTATCAAAACCTTACCGCCGCCACTGGTCTCAACATCACAAGCTATCCCGCTGCCGCCCCAAGCGGCATCAACCGAAACAGGTGTTCCATCTGCTTCCATAACATTGGCAAGGTTTTTATTCAATTTTGCAGGGTCGTTCCAAGCTTCGAGCGTACAACCCCCAGCGTATTGGTCACCCACTTTACTGGTTATACCACCAACAAAGAAAATACTGTCTTTTGTTTCAAATATTGTGCTTCCCACTACTCGACCTCCGGTTTGCCTTTCAGCCAGATAGTTATGAAAGGTTTATTGTCTATACGGCCTCGCTCAATTTCAAAATCTGGAAAGCGATTCCGTAAGACTTCAATCTTCGACTGGAACAATTGCTTACTGCTCTCGTCCTTTTGCTCCTGTAGTTCGGCAATCAGCTGTGACTTCATATTGGTAAGGAAAGCGTTGCCGAACCCACGCTCGCCAAGCAACCGTGTGGCGGTATGAAAATCTATGAGCCTTACCCCCTCAATGTCAAGTTCTGCCTCGGCTACTTTCTGTTTGAACTTTTTATAAAGCGGATGGTTCCTCATTTTATGCTTCCTCAGTCCAGGTTCCGTTCTTGGCAATAGTCACCCAGTCACCGTTTGAATCGGCAATAAGTGTCAGACACTCACCGATCGCATCAGTTGACTTATACTTATCAGCCGTCTGGCCGCTGTCATCCCTGATCGTTGCTGTGCCGGGGTTGACCCGCAGCTCCTGGGCCGCCTGGACCGCAAAGGTGAATACCGTCCCTTGCGGAGCTGATACCGGCAGCGTAAGCGTAACCGTCCCGGTGGCGCCTAAATTTGTGTGAACACTGCCGGATTCAACCGACGTCAGCGTGTCATCGGCAGTATGTGCCTCAATCATCTTTTTCACCCCACCGGCCCCATATGGCATCACAACGTTATGACCAGCGCGGGAATCACTTATCGACTCGATGTCCCCGCCTGAGGTAGTTACTACCGCCAAGCAAATATGAGGCGTGGTTGCCATATTCGGGAAGCTGCTGTATTCGTTGGTGACAAGATTGCCAGCTGAATCCAGATAGACATAAATATTTGTCTTATCATCCGCCAAAGTATTGCCCGATGAGCCGTCATAGCTAACCAACTCTGTACCCAGCCAGAACTTGCCTTCCTTTATGCCAATATCCAACCCCCCCTCGTCATAGACCCTCAAATCGTTTGCCCGCCGTGTAGCTAACAATAGCCGATACAGCAATTTTCTAAAGTGCAGATAATAAGGCGATGTGCCCGTAGGTATATACTCAACGCCAGTCTCACTGTCAGATTGTATATTTAACAACGCATTGTCAGATGGATAAACTTCAGCCATAATATTCTCCTTGTTACTCTTTTATGAGACATTCAGCACCAGTTGATTCGTCTGTTTATCGAACGAAGAAATACTTATTCGCTCAGCGGACCTTGGCGCGGGTGTCACCATGACTTGGCCGGTTTCGCTGCCGCTGCTTTCATTGCCAGCTTCGTCAGTAACCTTGACGGCAAATTTATAAGCGCCTGCGCACAGCGGTGGGCTTGTCCACTCGAATATATCAGCATCAAGGCCGAACTGACCATGACCGAAACTGCCCTTTCCAAACCCTACCGCCGCCGCCGAGTCATAACCGAAATCACTTGCGCCGAACCTGCTCATTCCGAACCCCGCCTTATCCTGCCAGACCGGCCAAACCCTTATCGGCGAATCATTAAGTGCCTTGTCGTAATCGATTTCGCCCGTGCCGTTATCAAAGTAGATTTGAGCAGTTGCGCCAATCGGCAAACCCTGGCTACGCAACACACTGATTCTCACCCGGTCACTCTGGCCAATCGACGAATCAATCTCACTGCTAAAATCAGTATCCACCTGTTCGGCCTCAACGGCAAAAACTTCGATCCGAACCGGCGACTCTAAAGAGGTAGGCATCTGAACAATCATCTGTCTTTGCTGACTGTCAACCGTTACCCCTGCATATTGGCCATTGACATAAATCTGATGAAACTTATCGCTCCAGGCCGACCGCCATCTTACCAAAGCTATCCGCGGCGTTCCGACATACCCACCGTCCGACCAAATGCCGCCGGGCAATTCAAACGCCCTGACCCTTTCTATCCCGCTGCTGATAAGTGCCATTACTACTAA
>CAZWKM010000090.1:0-7488 GCA_964634165.1 uncultured Pirellulales bacterium
TATTCAAAAATTTGAGCAGTTTTTTCCGCCACGAAGACACCAAGACACGAAGAAAGACTAAAAAACAAGTTCATTGTTCGTAGTTCGTAGTTCATAGAAAATTTGCCACAGAGGGCACAGAGGACAGAGAGAAAAGCTGGATTCCTGCCGGGGTTCTGGCCGGCCTTTAGCTTACGCCGTTTTTAGTGTATCTTCCATTGCGTATTCAGGGGCGAAGGCGAAGAATCTATTCACGATTCACTAACAACCAACAAAACGGTCTTCACTTCTGCCATACTTTTTCCAGAACCGCATCAATGATAACTTTCAAAGTTTTTTCGTATAACCTCCAAAGCCAGCTTTCCCTTTCGCGTTTAGCAGGAGCAATATCCTGCTCTGTTTCTGCTGGCGGTTTGGGCAGGTCTGTTTCCACATTGTTAAGAGCATCATTTAATTCATTCAATAAGAATTCAGGTTTCCAGCCAGACCTTTCTTCCGTCATCCGTTGCCATAAATGTTCAGCCCACTCTTCATCTTGTGGCCAAATATCGGTATTGATAGGATTAAAATGACGAGTATCTTTCAAGGCTTTATCATGAAGGACTGTAAGGAAAACATAATCAACTTTCATAATTTCTTCAGATGAGACTTTCCGCTCATGTCTTTTCTTAGGGAAAATTGACTCCACTAAATGGAGTATGTGGGGGTTTGTATGATGGTCAGGAATTGTTAATAAATCTAAAGGACATGGCCGTGGGGGTGGAATCTGACTGATTCGTTTTTCATCAGCTTCTTTTGTCTCTTTATCACGTACTTCTATTTCTTTAAGATATTGATCATTCTCTCTGTCCCACTCTTGATAATCGTCATAAAAAGCTTTGGCTTGCTCCTGAAAACGGCTTTTGCTTGAGCGATTGTTGGTAATTCGCTTGTGTACTTTGTTAGCTATTTCTGCAAGAAAATCGTTGTGTTCTTGCTCATCCATTTTTCACCATCCTTGCTTGGCTGAATAATCTATTCCCTCAGCCATTATGATCCTTAATTTTCGGCCTGTATTGTACGTTTCAATGGCCTAAAAAGCAATAATTTTCACTGTTTAGCTCTTATTTACCTTTTATTATCGGACAACCAACGATATAATTACATCGACAATTGAATAGTTTTATTACACTTAATTTTTGACGTTTCGTCTTAAACCGACAAATTTTCAAATCAGGATGTAGCGGTGCCCTTTTGGGTGCGCCGCTGTTTCAAGAAAAGGCAAACAAACTTCACATAACACATTTAGGAGACAGAAAAATGAGGATAATTATGAGCTTGCTAACATCTATCATTGTGGCGACCTCAATTACTGGTTGCACTGCTCAAATGAACCAAACTATGCAGTCTTGGGTAGGACACCGTTATTCTGAGGTCGTGGGGCAATGGGGACCGCCTACACGAGTATTAGATGATGGTGCAAGAGGTAAAATGATGATTTGGGAAGAAACTCGTTCATTTACGAGTCCTGGGTATGCTCAAACTCGGCCCTACGGTGTTTTCTCAACTTCACCTAACGTATTGACTCCGCCGCCGTCTTATCAAACAACCTACACGCCCCCGCAAACATCTACCTACACAGCATCACGAACTTTTTGGGTAAATAGCGAAGGTATTATTTACAATTGGGCTTGGAAGGGTTTGTAAACTTCCTCTTACCGCTCGGCTTGGGTGCGGTGATGGTGAGAGGGAAACACTAACAATTTTTAGGAGGTAGAGTAATGAGTAAGAAATCAATTCTTGTGGCAATAGTTTTTTTGTTTGTGGTTTCACCACTGCGAGCAGAGATATTATATAATATTATAGACCTTGGCGGTGGCGAATGGAGAGACCTCAATAACTCTGGACAAGTAGTCGGGTCGTGGGGGTATTGGAAAAACGGAGTACTGACTGGTGGTGGGGCTTCGCCGGATTCCTTCTACGCAATTAATGACTCCGGTCAGATGACAGGGATACACCACCAATCAGGTGGTGCTTTCGTGCAAGATGTAAGCGGTAATAGGACATATATCCCAGTGGGAATTCCTTCAGCTATCAATAATTTAGGCCAAGTTGCTGGGAGCGGCAATCTTTGCCGTTGGGATAGTGTTAACGGCCTTGAAAGTTTGATGCGTTCAGGGTATGCGAATGGCATAAACAACAACGGCGAAATAGCGGGTACTCTTGTCAGCGGTGGTTACATATGGGCCTTCATTTGGGATGAAGACGATGGATTCAACGTTTTTGGTAATATCGGTAGTGATGCCTACGGAATAAATGATTCGGGTCAAGTGGTTGGCTATATCGACAATTCTTTGGTGGGAAAACCCGCTTTCATCTGGGACGAGAACAATGGGATGAGATACCTTGATTCACTCTATCCAGATGGAGGCGATACTTGGAATGGCGTAACCAGTATGGCTCTTGGTATTAATAACGATGGAGTAATTGTCGGTAATATTCGGAACGGATTTACCCAAGTAGACCACGCTGTTATTTGGAATATAAATGGTGAAGTAAGCGACCTTAATGAACTAATTGACCCTACGTTGGGGTGGAATTTGGACAAAGCGGTCGCAATTAATGATAATGGCTGGATAATTGGGCAGGGTATAAGCCCAGAAGGGTTAGAACATGGCTTTTTGCTTGTTCCCGAACCATCCACGCTTTTGCTATTCGTCTTCGGTGCGGTGATGTTGAGGAGAATAGCGGATGACAGATGACGGATGACAGAGGACAGATAACGGATAAAGGAAGATAAAAAGTCTCTTTAATTAAAAATACTTAACTCTCCGTGTTCTCTGTGTCCTCTGTGGCAGACAAAAATCTGCGTCTAATTTCCCTTTGTGCTTTTTGTGCCTTTTCGTGGCTAAACAAAAGCTGCAGCTTTGGGCGTTTCTTTTTAAGCGGTCAAGGCCTAAACGCTTAATTGGAGAATCGGCGAAGTCGGCATCGAAGTTATAGGGCAGGCACGCGGGCCTGCCCCTAAATGGCTGTATTCGCAAGGAAAATTTGCGCAGAGCTTTTGGCCTTTGAGCATCTTTCAGGTTCTGCGGTTATTAATTATTGCCCGGCATTTTTACCAGTATCACATCACCATCCACCAGCAGGAGAACATCTCCGCCAAGCGCAATACTACCCTGTCGGTTTTCTGCGGCGAGCTTGTGTGCCAGCTCGATAAATTCCTTTGAGCCGAATTCAATGACCTTTTTCGGCTGGACCTCGGCTTCGTTTTTGACCAGTCTGCTGTCAACCCAGCGTCTGCCTCTTTGGTAATATGCCGTATCGTTTATTTGCTGGACGTTGGCGATTCTCACGCGTTCCATTTTCTCGTTGAGGAAGGAGTTGTCCATGTTAAGGGTCCTCTGTTTTGCCTGTGCCTCGTAATTGAAACTCTGGCTGACCGCACCCTTACCGGAACGGCCACGCATTGCTCTTGAATAAAGCCTGGTTCCTGCCTCTCTGTGAACCGCATCGTGGTCTGCCAAATCTGTTCCTTCCCTTGCCAAAAAGGCGGTGTATTCGGTGAGTATTCCGAACTCGGTGGAGAGGCGGACGATTTCGTCGGTTAATTCCTTCACTTTCGGGTCGCTGGTTGCGACGGCGGGGTCGGCGCCCATTTGTCTGACCTCGTCAATGAGCTGAGCAATTTTTCTACTGGCCCAGAGGCGCGGCACAAAGCCGTTTCGCACGTTTGCCTTGTCAAATTCGAATGTGAATTTGAAGGAACGTTTTTTGCCGAGATAGTTGCCTGTGATTTTGAAGGTGATGTCGTTTTTGCCGACATACTGGCCGAGGAGGACAAGCTGGTCACCTTTAAACATATCGGGGAGTTTATCCGGCAGGATGTCACGTGTACGTCCGACGGCGGGTTCGCCGTTTTCTTTTACTACTTCGATTTCTACGTCTGCAAGGATTGGGCCGGTGAGTCTCTTGAAGACCCTGCCAATTTTGACTTCGACGTCTTCTTTGGGCAGGACATATTCGGCTTTGGCGCGTGAGACGGCGGCAATTTTGTCAAGCAGTGGCGCGTTGACATCGACGCCGACGCCGAAGGTAAATACCCGGCGTTTGTGCGGATTGGATTTTTCGACGAGGGCGCGTATGGCGACTTCGGAGGTGTTTCCAACAGTGGGCAGGCCGTCAGTGAGGAACAGGACTATCGGCAGCATTGCCTCCATCGGCTCCTGACTCAGCGCTTCCATAAGGGCATCGTGGATATTTGTTCCGCCGGTAGCGGTGACGCCCTCGATGTAGTTGCGGGCGGCATCTTCATTTTCTTTGGTCTTTAGTACGGGCTTTTTGGAGAACCACTCGACGGTGTTGTTGTAAATGCAGATGTTAAAGGCTTCGCCTTTTTTCAGTCCGGCTATGATTTGGAGTGCGGCCTCTTTGACTTGCTCGATTTTTTCGTTTCTCATACTTCCCGAGCGGTCGATGACGAGTGTTATTTCGCGTTTGATAGCGGGGTTTTCAGCCTTTGCGACGTCGGCTGGCAGACCGGCGAGAAGGAGGAAGTAGCCGCCGGCGACTTTCACATCTGGATAGGCGAACATTGATGCGGTGACGCCGTTTTCCTGCAGCAGGTAGGAGAGGCGGAAGGGGCCGGGCTCAATGGTACCCTTTTCGGTCTCGACGGTCACGACAATTGTCCCATTTGTGTCATGCATGGACCTGAGGTCCAGCTCCTTCATCCCGATGAGCTTGTGTGTTGGTGAGTAAACGGTTGATATGGGGCGTTTGCTTTTGATGGTCACCTTGATGTCCCAGGGGACGGAGTACTTTAGTGATTCGGTTCGAGGCAGGATATAGTCCACGCGGTTGCCGTCCACTTCGAGAAGGTTCTCGTATGTCAGGCGTACCTTTTGTTTGCCGTGGGCCTCGACGGGAAATACGCTTGAGCGAATCAGGTTGTATCCTATAAATTCCACGAGTGCAGGGTCGCGAATCTTTGATACCAGTTGTTGGTATATTTTCCTTGCCTCATCTTTGGGTAGGACCTGAGCGGTAATCTCGCCGCCCGGTCCGTCGTAGGCAAAACCTCGCACGACAGCGCCGTCCGGCACAGGGACAATCAATTCGGCTTCCTGCCGCCGCCCGGTGGTATTGTGGAGTTGGAGCTCTATCGTCGTGACTGCTGTGCTTTCGAGGATGTCAATCAGCACGTTTACTTCAGTAATTTCAATGGCTTTACGGCGGTCAGGGGCGAATGCTCGCGCCCGGCTCTGTGGTACAATCACGTTCGACGCCAAAGGCCTGACGCTTATGTGGCTCAACTGCGCCCACACCGGCCCTGTAAAAAACACTGCTCCTACGACCAGACAACCAATAATTCTTTTGTGCGCTGACATCTTTTTTCTCCTTAAAATTTGCATTCTATAATATTCTCCGCTGTTAGCCGACAATCACGGTTTGCTCTTCGAGCAATCTTTGTCCTGACTACTGACTACACTATAATATAGCACGCAAAGGCCCTGAAGTTTTGTAAATAATTTGTAAAAAATATAGTAACAGATTTCGTGAAGTGAAATATCCGGGCTAAGTACGTGGAACCCCGCTTTCGCGGGAATGACCGGAAGGACTGTTTATATTCGTAAGGCAGATTTGGGCGTTTCTTTTTAAGCGGTCAAGGCCTAAACGCTTAATGGGAGAATCGGCAATTTAGTTTTGAGTTTTTAGTGCTTAGTTCTTAGTTTGCTTTTTCTTGCACAGGTAGGAATTTCGTTCTGAGATGTTTCTCAGGCACAGTTCGGCTGTTGCCCTTAATTTTTGCAGGCCTGTGCGAGCGAGGGGGGAGCTAAAGAACCTGGTTTTGAATTGGTATTCGGTCATTTTAAGAATCTCATTGAGGTTCAAACAGGCGCGGTCGGGGTAGAAGGTAAAGTCTGCATTTGAGCAGGTGGGGGCGTTTTTTTGATAGGGGCAGGCAAGGACACATTCATCGCAGCCGAACAGCCGAGCGCCAATTTTTTCAGCCAAATCGGGAGGTATTCGGCCTTTCGCCGAGAGGCGTCCCCCTTGGGAGTATTCAATCGTCAAATAGCTGATACACTTGTTGGCGTCAAATTGGCCGTCAGCCCTTAAGGCGCCTGTCGGACAGGCATCAATACACTTATTGCAGCTTGAGCATTTGGGCGTGGTTGGGCCAGATTCTTCGCTGCGCTCAGAATGACAAAAAGCTGGCTCATCAGGTTTTAGTTTCAAAGTCGTTATTATTTCGCCTAAAAAAATCTGCGGCCCCAGTGTGGGATTGATTAACATATGGTTTTTTCCGATGAAGCCCAGGCCGGCCCTGGCGGCCAATGCCCTTTCAGCCAATGGTGCCGAGTCAACACAAATTTTGAACTGCAGGGGCTCGCCGGCGATAGAGTTGATAAAGTCAATCAGTTTGCGTAACCTTTTTTTTATAAAGAGGTGATAATCTTCATATTGGGCGTAGTTTGCTACCCTGCCTGCTGGGGCAGTTGGTTCTGGTTGTTTTTGTGTTTTTGGCGGGGTGTAATTCAGGCCGACACATATAACCGACTGCGCATTTTTAAGCAGTTTTGCAGGGCTTGTGCGTTTGTCAAGATTCTTCCGCATATAGTCCATTCGGGCTGCGTAGCCAAAGGCCAGCCAATCAGTGAACAATTCGAACTGCTCGTTGTTCAGAGCAGAAGCATCGGTTATGCCGGCCAGGTCGAAACCCAATTCGATTGCTTTGTGCTTTACGTCTTGAGTTAAAGTCATAACCGTTGATTATACCATTGAAATTTGAGAAACAAATGAAACAAACAATTACTTCAAATACTCGAATAAGGCATTTTCACCACCCCCAAACAAGTTTGTACTACTCTGCGAAGCAGCGCTTCGCTGCGAAGCACGAGAGGGTGCCACCCAGGTTTCATTATTAATTCAAAGGTCAATAGTTCCAGTTTTGGGCAAATTTTGCGAAATCGAGGAAGTTGACGATGCCGTCACCACCGGCGGGAGCAATATCAACCAACGGTTCATCCCCGAGCCAGTGGCTTGCAAGCGTCCTCAAATCGTCAAAATCGACCGAGCCGTCGCGGTCAAAGTCACCGGTGACGTGATAATAGTTCAAAGCGGCATAAGCATCGACGAGCCCCCAGCCGTATTCTTCATCCCATCCGTCCGGGCCTAAGTCTCTTGCAGTGTTCTGCAGCGCTTCCCTGACGGCATCGGGGCCTGTGACGCCGGTCGAGATTAATAAGGCGGCGATGCCACTGACTTGAGGAGCGGCTACAGAGGTGCCGGTATAAAACCAGTAGGAGCTCCAGTCTTTTGGGCTGGTGCCGAAGGTTTGCTGCAATATGCCGTCGTCGTAGCCGTCTCCGTTTTGGTCCACATACAAATCTCCTCCGGGTGCAGTCAGGTCCAAATAGCTGCCGGTATTAGAGTAGTATGCCCTTGTCTGGTCATATCTGGTTGCGCCTACTGCGATACAATAGTCATCATAGGCGGCCGGGTAAGCAGGTGGATTGCCTTCTT
>CAZWKM010000091.1:0-7461 GCA_964634165.1 uncultured Pirellulales bacterium
GAAGACCCTCACCTTTCTTACGGTCTTCAGAGCCAGTCTCGAAGCGGTAATATTCACAATACAGCCGTTCTCAAAAACAATCCTCGCATTGCAGATATCTTCGTTCTCATCAATGACATTAACGCCAACAGCATCTACTTTCTTAACCTTGCTTGCCGCCAAAGACAGAATAATATCTATATCGTGTATCATCACATCCAGCACAACCCCTATATCGGTCGAGCGGAACGGATATGGGCTGACGCGGTTGACCTCGATAAACTTCGGTTCGATATCGAGCCTTTTCATCGCCTGCACAACCGGATTGCAGCGCTCAGAGTGACCTACCGCCACAACGCTGTTATTCTTTCTCGCAAGGGACACAATTTTTCTGCCCTCTCTGACATTGGCCGCCAGCGGCTTTTCAATCAGCACCGCAATCTTGTTTTTGATAAATATTTTCGCCAACTTCAGGTGCGTCACCGTCGGAGTCGCTATCGTTACCGCATCAACCCCGTTAAAAGTCTCTACCAAAGACCTGCCAGTCCCCTTTATCCACGAACTTTTACCTGTGGCAGAGCTAACGGGGTCAACCCTGCCCAGGACATCCGCACAATCAGTAAAGGCGCAACATCCATATTGATTGGCCAGACGCTCTGCTTTGTCGGCGTCTATGTCAACGACGGCAACAAAATCGCTCTGCGGCAGCTGGTCATAGACCTTCGCGTGTATCGTCCCCATTTTGCCCGCACCTACAACAGCAGTACGTATCTTATCCATTTTAGTTCCCAGTGTATCAGGTAGCCTGATGTCCTGATTCCTTACTAATCCCGTCTAAACTTCTCGAGATATCTGCCAAACTGATGCTCGCTGCTTCTGGTTATCGCATCAATCATCGCCTGAACATTTTCATCGAGCCCGTCTTCCTGGGCCAGGGCCTTTGCATTTTCCAGCAGTGTGCCCTCCTGGCGGTAAAGCTTCTTGTACGCCTCGATTATTTGCTGCTGCTGCTGCTCACTGAAACCGGCTCGAACCAGCCCCCGTTTATTAACGCCCCGAATCCTCGGTGGATAATGACCGCTGATAACCAAAAATGGCACAACATCGTGATTAATCCCGGCAAGGCCCGTAGCGTAGCTCCATTTGCCAATTGTAACAAACTGATGCAGAGCCACCATCCCGCTAAACCAGGCGCCGGTCTCAATCTTGCAGTGCCCGCTTATGTGTACACAATTACTCATAACAATCTTATCTTCGACCGTGCAATCATGTCCGATGTGCGCTCCGACCATAAGCAGATTATCGTTTCCTGTTTTCGTAAACTGTCCCTGATAAAGACTTCGATGGATTGTCACCTGCTCACGAATGGTATTGTTATCACCTATCACAAGGCCGCCTATCTCGTCATCCGAACTCAAACCCAGCTTCTGCGGCATCCCGCCAATCACGCAATTGGCAGAAAAGTGATTGTTTCTGCCGATCTTGACATCTTTCTCAACCACTACATTAGCATCAAGCACTGTACCGGCGCCGATTGAGACCCTCCTGTCAATAACACAATTGGGCCCAATGATAACGCCGTCAGCCAATTGAGCGTCCTTATGAACTACTGCACTGGGATGTACCTGAATCATCTTCGTATCTCGTCCCTCGTCAATCGTCTATCGTTTATACCTTCTCGTCGTCGACAAGCATAAATTTAATTTGCGCCTCAGCAACTACCGTCTCGCCCACCATCGCTTTACACCGACACTGGGCGGTTCTTTTCCGAAGCCGCACCGTCTCAGCGGTAAGTACAAGCTGGTCGCCGGGGATGACGGCTTTACGCAATTTCACACCATCCATACTCAACAGCACCGCCAGCTTGCCGGTATGTTCCAGTCTCTGCGCGAACAATAAGCCGGACACCTGCGCCATTGCTTCTACGATAAGAACACCGGGCATAATAGGCGTGCCAGGAAAATGACCCTGGAAAAATTGCTCATTGAAGCTTACATTCTTTATCCCTTTTATTCGCGTATCACCTTCGACTTCAATCACCTTATCCACCAGCAAAAACGGATATCTATGCGGCAGAATCTTAGCAATCTGCCGAATATCCAAAAGCGCGTCAGTCCCGAACTTTTGTATCCGCTCCCGCTGCTCGGCCGCTTCATACAATCTTCTTACAAGCCGCTGGTTCAATGAATGCCCACTCTTATAGGCCACAATCCTGCCCGAAACCCCTCGACCAACCAAGGCAATGTCCCCAATCAAATCAACAATCTTGTGCCTGACACACTCGTCAGGAAATCTGTAACTGTTCTTAATCGGTCCGTTGGAGCCGATAACCAGAATATCGCGAGGGCCAACATGAGTCCCCATTCCGCGGGCTTGAAACTGCTTGGCCTCAGCTTCAAGCAAAAAGGTTCTCGCCGGCGCCAGATTCTTCCCAAAACTCTCCGGCGCAAGCCGACAGCTAAAAATCTGTCTGCCAACACCAGGGTGACCGGTGTAATCCAGGTCGTAAGTGATATTTAATCCGTCATCCGCGTATGGCAGGGCGTATATCGATGCATCACCTGCGGTAATACTAATAGGCTCGCTGATAACAAACTCCTTACGCTTCTCTGCCTGCTCGACCAGCCCGATGCGTTTTAGAACCTTGAAATACTCGGCACTGCTGCAGTCCGGAGCCGGCAGCTCCGGCCCGTCAACCTCTACAATCAAATTGTCAATCCCTAATGCATTGATTGCAGCTAAACAATGCTCGACCGTTTCTACACTAACAGAGCCTTTCTTTATCGTCGTGCGACGGCTTCGCTCAGCAAGATTAGTGGCAACGGCGCTAATCCGAACTGCCTCCGGTACATCAATCCGCACGAAAACCACACCGGAATTTGCAGAAGCAGGGCGAAAAACAACCTTCGCCTCCTTGCCTCCAAACAAACCGCGACCGTGAATCCTGCCTTCACTCTTTATCGTCTTTTGCAGCTTCAAGTTTTTCTATCCTCTTACTTAGCCGCTTTAACTGCTCAGCCAGCTTCGGTAAACGTTTCATCAAACCAATTATCTGAAATGCCTCTTTTCTTTCAACCGCCGGCGAGCCAAAAACCCGTTGCCCGGCCGCTATACTGTGGCTAACACCGGACTGAGCGCCAACTATCACACCGTCTCCTATTTCTATATTATCCGTCAGGCCGACCTGTCCGGCCAACACAACGCCATCGCCGAGCTTGCAACTGCCGGAAATACCAACCTGGCCTGCTATCAGACAGCCCTTGCCGATTACTACGTTATGAGCGATTTGCACGAGGTTATCTATCTTTGTCCCGGCCCCGATTATGGTATTTCTGAATTTCGCCCTGTCAATGCAGCAGTTAGCGCCTATCTCGACAAAGTCCTCGATTGAGACCCCGCCGTTGTGCGGAATAAGCCTGTGTGTACCATTGATAAATGAATAACCAAAACCGGTCGAGCCGATTGTGCTGTTTGCCTGAATGACCACATTATTGCCGATTGTGCAGTTGTGATAAACAACAACGTTGCTGTCAAGACGGCAATTTCTACCAACCCTCGAATTCTCGCCTATTTTGCACCCGCTGCCAATTATGCTGTTTTCTCCGATTTCAACCCTATCGTCAATGACTGCGCCCGCACCGACAGCAACACCCCTGGCTATCTTCGCATTGGCGGCAACCTTCGCAGTCGGGTCAATCCCTTCGGGAGCAGCTTCCAACTCGGGCCTAAAAACATTTAAAGCTTCTATCAGGGCGGCATTAACATCTTTAACAATCAATTGGGGTTTGGCCAAACCCTCAATACGCCTGGCAACGATAACCGCCCCGGCATGCGACTGCTCAAGTCTCGCTATGCGCCTGACATCTGTAAGGGTTCGGGCCCCATTTTCCGATTTTTTGAAAAATGGCCCGTCACTTTGCTCCGACAAACTGCCAAGTCCCAAATGCACATAATTGCGTTTGGGGTCTGTAACAAAAGTAACCTCATTCTCGCCGGCCGACTCTACTGCCCCCACAGCGCTTATCTGTCTCCGGCATTCAGCCAAATCACCGACTAACTCAGCGCCAAGCCGTTCGGCCAATTGTGCAACTGTCAGTTTCATTTCAAACTCGTATTTCGTAATTCGCTTCGCACTTCAGGATTCTATTGACCCGAATCAAGCCGGGTCATCACCGCATCGGTAATATCTAACAGCTCGCCGCTATACACCAGTTTATGAGTACTGATAGTCATCGTAAGCTCGTTAGCAGTTGGCGCAGGAAGCTCAGGTTCACTCCTTTCAAACACCAAATCCAAACCCTTCTGTTCCGCAACCTCGCTGGTTTCCCGCAAAATGTCTTTATAAAGCTCCTCGACCATTTTCTGTTCTTTTAACGCCCTCTGCTGCTCATAAAACGTTTGTTGAAGCTGCAGGTTGGCCTGTTTTGTCAAAATCTCTTTCATCAACGCCATATGGTCACTGCTGCCGACCTTCAATGTTCTGAACCCCTCTTTCCCAGCGTCAATCTCCGCCTTAAGCTTCCCCAATTCAGCATTAACTCTGTCCCGTTCGGCGATAGCTTCTTCCCTGTACTTGACACTTCTCTTACAATCCTGAAAGATTTTCTGAACACTGACAACACCAATATTAGGCCCGGCCCCACTTCTCACATTGAGCTTTACCTGTTTTTCAATCATCTCCTGAATCAGTGCCATATCATAGTCTTTGATTTCTACCTTGCGTGTATTAAGGGCCGCCTGTATTTCGTCAAGCTTCTTCGCCATTTTTTCCAGTTCGGCAAGCCTTTTGTCCTGCCCGGCAAACCTATTATCCTGCTCAGCAAGTTTCCTGTCCTGCTCAGCAAGTTTCTTATTCTGCTCATCTATAGCTTCCATCTCGCCCGCGTTCTTTGCCCCGTTTTGAAAAAGAAACACTGAGCACAGCACAACCACCAAAACCACCAAAACCACTACCAACACATAAAGCCAAACCGGTTTTTTAATATCCATAAATTACCCCTTCTTGACTTATGCTTAAGGCTAAAAACCAAAAGCCAAAAACTCTTGAATTACACAGTTTTTCACTTACCGACAAGAACGGCAAATTAAAACAGCCGTCCCACAGTAAAAAAGAAGGCCTCGGTATCATCGTCATCATCTTTCAAAAATGGCACGGCCACTCCAACCCTCATCGGCACAGGCCCGAACCACTGGGGTATCAGTATCTGTATGCCTGCCCCCATCGAAGCGCGGTAGTTCCCCGAATCAATCGCTCCACTGTCAACGAAAAACAACGCCGCAAATTCTTCACTTACTAAAGGCACAGTTACCTCAGCATTGGCCAAAAATATCCAGTCACTGCCTATCGGGTCTTCCCGGTCGGCGCCAAGTACGGGTACACCACCTATCTCTGGCAGGCCTCTCGTACTTACACCACGATAATCAAAACCTCTTATCCCGTAAGTGCCCGTGCCGCCGCCATAAAACTTCTCAAAAGACGGCGCATCACCTATCACTGTCGCTGCAAGCAGCTTTGTCGACAGGATAGTTTTTCGCTCAGCCAAATCCTCATAAAGTACCCCGTACCGTCTGTAAACTCCGCTCAATATGCCAAACGTATGGTCGCCGGCAACCTGTTCATAACCGGCATTGAAACTATAGCCCTGGGTCGGATTAAAACGGTCATCGGTAAGGTCTCTTCCGATGCCGACCCTGACTCCCGCAAGAAAATTATCACTTCCAATATCTTTGATTTCCCTGGGAGCATTGAGCTCGACATCCTCAGCGTCAACATTTTCCAATCTAAAGCCAATACTCCTGCGCCAGCGATTTTTATACCGCCTCTCGAACCCAACGTATCCCCTCTCTCTTCCTTCATCATAGCATTCTCTTTCCCACTCGCGGCTCAAGCCGACCACATCAAGCGATATCGGCCTGTCATTAAAATACGGCTCGGTGAAATTAATCGAATATTCGCTAATTTCCGTACCCGGCTGAAGCGCAACCCTCAAACTCTGGCCGGCACCTTTGAACGCCTTACCGGTGATAAACTCACCAAAGCTCTCCGGCCAATCACTGATATCGAAATTCCTCTGTTCAACAATAAGCTGTCCTATAAGGCCCAGGTCGCTCGACACGCCGCCACCCAGCATTACCATACCCGTCTGGCCCTCAATAATGCTTACCTGTGCATCCTTCTGGCCGGACGCCTCGCCGCTGGGTGTAATAGTTGCCGACTCGGTCAATGCCGTCCTGCGTATCAGTTTTTCCAGGTAACCGCTGCCGTCCCCGCGCGCCATGTCTGCATTGTACCACCGACCCGGCTGAAATTCATATTCATCAAGCACCCGCCGGATAACCTTATCCTGCGTTTGTTCGTTGCCGGTTATATTAATCCGGCCGATTCGAAAACGCTCCCCCTCAATTATTTCAAATTCAACATTGACCTCACTTTCTGACAGAAACCTGTGCCGCTGCTTAACGTTCGAATCGATAAAGCCTTTTTCGCGGTAAAACTTAAGGAGCCGCTTAACATCCGAACGGGCCTTTCGCTCATTATAGATTTGCCCCTGCTGTAATTTCAACTCCGACCGCAGCTCTTTTTCATCGAAATGCTCATTACCTGTAAAAACAATCTTCTCAATAGCATATACCGGCCCCTCATCAATCACGAAAGTGATACGGACTTTGCGCCTATCTTCACTGAATTCTCGTCTTGCCGTTATGTCGGCATCGA
Organism: uncultured Pirellulales bacterium; assembly: GCA_964634165.1. Taxonomy (GTDB): domain Bacteria; phylum Planctomycetota; class Phycisphaerae; order Sedimentisphaerales; family Anaerobacaceae; genus JAUVYQ01. The sequence continues at coordinate 6,695 of CAZWKM010000091.1, forward strand.
GAAAACCTTTTGCCTGATAGATATTTTGCAGTCTCGCCACATCCTCAACCGGTCGCTCTTCAACGTAGTAGGCCGGCCAAATAAACCATTTCGTTGTCCTGGTCTTTATGGCCCCCCTGAGCGCCGCGGTCCTTATAGCACTATTGCCACTGAACGAAACCTTCGCTATCCTGACCCTCGGCCCCTCATCAATTGTATAAATCACCTTGCCTGCTGATAACTGGTCGCCGTCCAGTGCTACTTGAACAAAAGCAAACCCTTTTTTCAGGTAAAATTCTACAAGGGTTCTTCTATAGGCCTCAGCCAGGGTTGGGTCAAGGTAATCGCCTGTCTCGAAGCCCAGTTTCTGCCGCAAAGCGTTAGTTCTATATGCACGGTTGCCGACAAAAGCAATCGACCTGACGAGATTTCTCTCGACAACGACAAATGTCAACTGGACCTTATTATCAACGGTCTCGGTGTTATAATAACCATATTCGACCCCGGGCAACCTGGCTATGCGTTTCGCGTCTTCAGCCGCCGTTTCAGGGTCAAACAACTCGCCGACCCTGCTGCGGACTCTGGACAAAATCTGCGCATCTGTAACACTGACGTTACCCGCTGTCCGGATACTGCCTATTTCGTATTGCGTTGTGCGTGATGCGTATATCGGCGTGACGGCACACAATACGCAAATAGCAAAGACATAGGACAGAAAACAGAAGACAGACTTTTCTGACATCTGACATCTGACTTCTGACATCTGACTTCTGACATCTGACTTCTGA
>CAZWKM010000092.1:0-7427 GCA_964634165.1 uncultured Pirellulales bacterium
AAAAAACACTCAAATATCTGGCTGGCGGTTTGCTTGCTCGTGATGACACTTGCCGCACCGGCTGGAGCAGTTACCCACTACGTCTTCGAGGGCCAGAGCATTCAGGCGGCCATCGATGACGCAAACGATGGCGATGAAATCGAGGTGGCGCCGGGGACTTACGATGAAGCTATTAATTTCAACGGCAAGGCCGTCCGGCTGTATTCAAGCGGAGGCCCGGAGGTTACCACAATCGACGGCGACGGAGCCTATCACGTCGTCCAGTGCGTCAGCGGCGAAGATGCCAATACCATCTTAGAGGGCTTTACCATCACCGGGGGCGACGCCAACAGCTCATCACCCGACGACTGTGGCGGGGGGATGTACAACTCTGGAAGCAGCCCGACGGTGACCAACTGCACGTTCAGCGTCAACACGGCCAACTACGGCGGCGGGATGTTCAACTACTTAAGCAGCAGCCCAACAGTGACCAACTGCTCATTCACCAGCAATGAAGCCACTTATAACGGCGGCGGTATGTGGAATGGCGGCAGCAGCAGCCCGACGTTGACCAACTGCACGTTCAGCGTCAACACGGCCAACTACGGCGGCGGGATGTTCAACTACTTAAGCAGCAGCCCAACAGTGACCAACTGCTCATTCACCAGCAATGAAGCCACTTATAACGGCGGCGGGATGTTCAATCAGGGCAGCAGCCCGACGGTGACCAACTGCACCTTCAGCGGCAACACGGCCGACGCCGGCGGCGGGATGTACAACTGGAGCAACAGCAGCCCGACGGTGACAAACTGCAGCTTCTGGAGTAACGCCACCAGCGGCGGTGGCGGTGGGATGCGCAATGCTTACAGCAGCAACCCGACTGTGACCAACTGCACCTTTGAGAGTAACACTGCCAGCACTCACGGCGGCGGAATGGTCAACGTACTAAGCAGCAGTCCGACCATTACCAACTGCACCTTCAGTGGGAATACGGCTTCCGTACATGGCGGCGGGATAATCAATTCGGTCGGCTGCAGCCCCACGATAGTCAACTGCATCTTCTCCAGCAATTCGGCCCAGAATGGCGGTGGGGTATTCAACAACGATAACAGCCATCCCATCGTGACCAACTGTAACTTCTTATACAACTCGGCATCCGTCGCCGGCGGCGGGATGCGCAACGAGAACAACAGCAATCCAATCGTGACCAATTGCATCTTCTGGGAAGACTATGCCCCGGACGAAATCTCCAACGACTCCAGCAGCCCTGTTGTCACATATTGTGACGTCAAGATGCCTTCGGGAACGTATCCGGGAATAGGTAATATAAACGCTGACCCGAACTTTTCCGGGGCAATTATTATGGGGCGCCCGGAGTGTTCAAATTATCTCTCGTCCTCGGCTTCACCGTGCGCAGATGCGGGTGACAGCAACGCACCGAACCTGCCGGGCGTGGATATGGAAGGCAAGCCGCGTATAATCGACGGGGATGTTGACGGCAATTCTACCGTGGATATCGGGGCATATGAGCTTCAGCCATGCGTCAAAAACGTTACGCGCAATCGATGGTATCAGTTGATTCAGCATTCAGTCGAAGATGCCTGCGAAAATGACAGGATTGAAGTGCCCCCGGGAACTTATTATGAAAGTGTCGATTTCATGAATGCCCCCAATAATTTTATTCTTACAAGCACTGATCCCAACGATCCTAATATCGTTGAACAGACGATCATCGATGCTAAATTCGGGGGCCATGTTATAAATTTCTGGTCGCAAGGACCTTCGTGCATCGTTGCCGGATTTACCCTGACTATAGGCGGGAATATCTTGATGGTTCCAGGATTCGGCTATGGTATCGGAAGCTACGGACAAACGACAAGTCCTACTATCAACAACTGCGTCATCACAAACACACGCGGAGTCAGTTTTGATAATGGGTCACCAGTGATAAGAGGTTGTACCATAAAGGAAAATTACGGCGGCATTAAGGTCCTTAATAACGCCATTATCGAAGATTGTATCATAGCCAACAATTTCGCCATTGAAGGCCAGGGTCTTTATTGCGCGGTAGAGACCGGCTGGGGGAACACCATCCTCAGAAGATGCGTTGTCTCAGGGAATCTATGTGAGTACACCGCCATTAGCTGCGGCGGCAATACGACGCTCGAAGATTGCGACATCTTTCACAATACGGGCATGATGGGAGCGGTCTGGTCGTCGGGTTCGCCTCCAGCGGGAAAGATGAGCGGATGTACTATCAGCAACAACAAAGGTGGCGGAATCAACGGTTGGGCCGGTCCCATTGAGAACTGCATCATAACCGATAACGTCGGTTACAGGGATGACCTGCCAACATGGACTGGCGGCGGTGTCAATCTCTGCACGGGCTCAATTTCAGGCTGCGTGATCAGAGGTAATGAGGCAATGTACGGCGGCGGTCTGGCTCGCTGCAGCGGCTCTATCGCCAACAGCGTCATTGTGGCCAACCGGGCGCTTTTAGGCGGCGGAGGGCTGTCGGACTGTGATGGCGCGATTTCCAATTGCACCATACTGGGCAATCGTGCCTGGGGCGATCCCTGCTCGCCGTATCAAGGTTTGGGCGGCGGGCTATACGACTGTAACGTGGCTATTGCCAACTGCATCATCCGACAAAACTGGGCCCAGACAGCAGGAGACCAGCTTTATTCGTGTTCCGATCCGAACTATAGCTGTATCCAGGACTGGAGCGGCGGCGGCACCGGAAATATTACTGCAGACCCGTGCTTTGTTTACGCGGGGTATTGGGCGGATGTGAACGATGCGAACATTGTTCTTGAGCCGAATGAGCCCAACGCCGTATGGGTGGATGGTTTCTACCGCCTGGATCGGAATTCGCCGTGCATCGATGCCGGGGATAACAGCTCCGTACCAGGTGGTATAACAACCGACTTAAGCGGTTTGCCGCGGTTCATTGATGACCTTTGCACATTTGATAGTGGCAACGGCACAGCCCCGGTTGTGGATATGGGTGCGTATGAGTTCCTGCCCGCCGACATTGACAACTCCGGATCTGTGGACCTGCGGGACTTTAGCGAGTTTGCCTTGCACTGGGCCGAGACCGGCTGCGGACGATGCGGCGGTGCTAATCTTACCTGCGACGGAGATGTCGACTGGAATGACCTGCGGGTGCTAACCGACTGGTGGCTTGCAGGCACCGAGCCGTAGTGGTAAACATCTAAAGTTACAGAACACAGCACAGGGCCGTGAGCATCAAACTTACGGCTTTTCTATTGTTACGGCTCTAACCTGACCATTTTGTGTAATTTCAAAAAATTTCTAAAAAAACCTTGACAAAGTTAGGTGAGACTAACTATAATGGAAAAATGGTGCATAGCAAAGGGAAAAAGCTTATGGTCCTGACGAAAAGCAATAAGTTAAGCGCCTCTCTCGAAGATTATCTCGAGGCCATCTTTAATCTCGCTGGCAAGTCCAATGTGGCCCGCAGCAAGGACATAGCTAAATTGCTCGGCGTGGCCAAACCTTCTGTTACAGGGGCGTTAAAAAATTTGGCTAAGAAGGGGCTTGTTAATTACCGGCCTTACGGCTATGTCACTCTTACTCATTCAGGTGTTGCCCAGGCCGCCAGGGTTGCCAGAAAACACAGCATTATCAAGTCATTTTTTGTTAATATTTTGGGTGTTGATAGTGAAACTGCCCAGAAAGCGGCCTGCAAGGCAGAACACGCATTGGGGCCGGCCATAGTTTTGAGATTGCTGGATTTCACCGATTTCATAACGCAGACCGGCACAAACGGATATGATGTGGCGGATAAATTCAAGCGGTTTCGAAAACGCAAGCGGCAGGGCGGCAGGAAACAAAGAAGTAAACAACTGCGAAAATAAAATATGAGCGATAAACAATTAAGGCCGTTGTCGGTAGTTAAGGAAGGCGAAACGGTTAAGCTGGCTGCTATAAATGCAGGCCAGGGCTTGAAGAGCCGCCTGACTACAATGGGACTTTTACCCAACGTGGAAATAACAGTCATAAATAACAGCCATCCAGGCCCTTTTGTAATAAGTGTAAAAAATTCCAGGATGATGCTCGGCAGAGGTATGGCTCACAAGATTATGGTTCTATAGATTAGCAAGTAATAGTTAGGGCTACATTTTTTTGAGCATACAGTTTGTTGCTGCTGCACTTTACAAAAAAAATCACTTGGGTTGGGAAGAATGCAATGAGGAATCAATACATAACCATTGGATTCTGCCTGTTGGCCCTCTGTAGTATGCTGGTTGCTTCGAGGGTCAGAGCCGGGCAAGCAGCAAAATACCTTGGCCCGTGTGACTTAGCCGCATCGAAAGATGGCAAGATGCTGTATATCGCCTTTGCCGACGCAAAGCAGATTGCCTTCGTTAACATCCGTAGCGGCAAGGTTACTCGTTCGATCGCCACACCAGCTAAACCGACCGGCCTAACGCTAAGCCCTGACGGGAGGAGTCTGTATATAACCTGCGCCTCTGCGGAAAGCACGATCCTCGTCATCGATGCCGCGTCAGGCGAGGTGAATGCGGCGATCACAACTGGCCACACAGCGTGCGGCCCCGTCGTTACTCCCGACGGAAAATGGCTGTACGTCTGCAACCGCTTCGATAATGACGTTTCAGTTATCGACTTGAAGACCAATAAGGAAATGACCCGGGTTCCGGCCATCCGCGAGCCGCTCGCCGCGGCTGTTACGCCCGACGGCAAGTCCCTCCTGGTGGTCAATCACCTTCCGGCCGACCGCGCCGATACGTCCGATGTGGCTGCGGTGGTGACAATCATTGATACACAGAGCAACGCGACGACTACGATTCGCCTTCCAAGCGGCGCCTCTGGGCTGCGGGACGTCTGCGTCTCTCCCAACGGCAAGTATGCCTACGTGACGCATATCCTGGCCCGCTATGAACTGCCCACCAAACAGGTGGAATACGGATGGATGAATGCCAACGCACTGAGCGTCATCGAGATGAGGGAAAAGAAACTGCTCGGCACCGTACTGCTGGATGAGATGTACCTGGGTGCAGCCAATCCGTGGGACGTGGCCTGCACGACTAACGGGAAATGGATCTGCGTGACCCACGCGGGCACCAATGAGTTGAGCGTGATCGACGCGACAGCCCTCTTGGAGAAGCTGCTGGCGATGCCAGTTAACCCAGAGTCGAGCAAGGTGGGAGAAGTCCTATATGACGATCGCAACGAGTTATTGGACTATTTCCGCCGTCTTCGGGCTCGCCTGAAGGGCAAAAAGGCAGAAGGCGGCGAGCTCTATACTTTGGGCTCCGTTGCCGGTGTATCCAACGACCTTACCTTTCTGGCTGGCTTACGTCGGCGAATCAAGCTAAAGGGCAAGGGGCCACGCGGAATAGCGGTCATTGGCTCCAAAGCCTATGTCGCCGAGTATTTCAGCGATACACTGGGTGTGGTCGAGCTTGAATCCAAATCCCCCAGCCGGGTCAGTGGGCTGGCGCTCGGCCCTAAGCCACAACTGACCAACCAGCGACGCGGAGAGATGCTCTTTAACGACGCCGAATTATGCTTCCAACACTGGCAGAGCTGTGCCAGCTGCCATCCGGATGCCCGCATGGACGGGCTGAACTGGGACCTGACCAATGACGGAATAGGCAACCTGAAAAATACCAAGAGCCTGCTCCTCAGTCACAAGACACCGCCAGTGATGAGTTCGGGGGTCCGCGCATCGGCCGAAATGGCCGTTCGGACGGGCCTCAAACATATTCTCTTCACAAATCCTCCAGAGGAAGATGCGGCCACAATTGACACATACCTGAAGTCGGTCGAGCCGGTACCCAGCCCATACATCGTTGACGGTCGGCTCAGCCCGGCAGCCAAGCGAGGCAAGAAGCTGTTCTTCAGCAAGGAGGCGGGTTGTTCCAAGTGTCATGCAGGCCCTCTTTACACTGATATACAGATGCACGACATAGGTTCAAAAAGCCCGTGCGACCACCGTAGAAATTTTGATACTCCCACCCTGATCGAAGTCTGGCGGACAGCCCCATACTTTCATGACGGGCGCTACACCACCGTCAAGGAGTTAATTACCAAGAGCAGGTGTGGCAAGCAACGCAGCAATGTCGAACTCAGCGAGCAGCAGATCAACGACCTCGTTGAGTTCGTGTTGTCACAGTAGCAAGAGCGAGCAGGATTATGGAAAAGAAGATTACAGTGGCGTTAGCAGGCAACCCCAACAGCGGCAAAACCACCATATTCAATATGCTGACCGGCGCACGTCAGCACGTAGGAAATTATCCCGGCGTAACGGTGGAAAAGAAGGAGGGACTGTGCAGATACGCCGGATATGAAATAACAGTTGTGGATTTGCCGGGGACATACAGTTTGACGGCTTATTCGATTGAGGAGCTTGTCGCCCGCAACTTCATAATCGAGGAGCAGCCGAACGTCGTCGTTGACATTGTGGATGCCTCCAATATCGAGCGAAATCTGTATTTGGCCACGCAGTTGATGGAAATGGACGTGCCTTTGGTTCTGGCGTTCAATATGAGCGACATTGCTAAGCAAAAGGGTTTGGTTTTCGATATCGAGCAGCTCTCTAAGCTTTTGGAAGCGATGATAGTTCCAACCGTGGGTAATAAAGGTAAAGGCAGAGTAAAGTTGCTTGATGCTATTGTTGAAACAGCCCGGCAGGGCAGGATGGAGCGCACTCATAAGATAGGTTACGGAGAAGAAATTGAGACGGAGCTGGCAGGAATCGAGGGACTCATAGCCGGCAAGGAGCACCGGTTAGCGGAAAAGTACAGCCCCCGATGGTTGGCGGTTAAACTGTTGGAGCAGGACAGCGACGTAGCTGCAAAAGTTCATAGCAAAGAAGTTCTCGATGCGGTCAAGGCCGGTGTCGAGCACCTTAAAACAATTTTCGCTGATGAGCCGGAAATCATAATTGCCGGTAGGCGATACGGCTTCATTTCAGGTGCGTGCCAGGAAACTGTCAAAAGCACTGTCGAATCGCGCCACACTACCAGCGATATGATAGACACTATAGTAATAAATCGCATCCTGGGACTGCCGATTTTTCTGATACTAATGCTTGTTGTCTTTCTGCTGACATTTAAGATAGGCAAATTCCCGATGGATTGGCTGGAACAATTTTTCGGCTGGGCGGGTAGAACGATAACCGATTTTTGGCCCGCAGGTAGTGACAGTTGGCTCAAATCTCTTTTGGTTGACGGCGTTATAGCAGGTGTCGGGGGCGTGATTGGGTTCTTGCCGAATATGCTCTTGCTGTTCCTGGCAATTGCGATTCTTGAAGATTCCGGCTATATGGCCAGGGCGGCGTTCGTTATGGACCGAATAATGCACAAAATTGGCCTGCACGGTAAAAGCTTCATACCAATGCTTATCGGTTTCGGCTGCTCAATACCCGCCATTATGGGCACGAGAATACTTGAGAACAG